>JAGPAO010000220.1 GCA_018063805.1 Synergistaceae bacterium
ATGTATGCGTCGTATAGGCACGGTTTCTCGTGGAATAAGACTCCCGATCGTTGTGCAGGGGGATGATATTGTTAAAATTGTCGTGGATCAAGTATTGGAGGCTTCGCAGTCCTCTTATGAGCCGTTTGAGATTCGCAATAAAGATATTGTGGGCATAACGGAGTCGCTTGTCGCAAGGGCACAGGGCAATTATGTCACCCCGGCGGATATTGCCGAAGATGTACGGGCTAAAATTCCGGAGGGGGATGCGGTCATTCTTTTCCCGCTGCTCAGCCGCAATCGATTTTACCCTCTTCTGAAGGGAATTATTGACGGAATCCGGGGAAAGGTGCATATCCTTTTCTCTTATCCCACCGATGAAGTGGGGAATCAGCTGATTTCTCCCGTGGATTTTTACTCGAAGCAGTCTATTCTTAAGAATGAGTGCTTTGACGAAGTGGAGTTTTATTCTGTTTTTGGTTCTTTTTTACACCCTTTCACGGGCGTTGACTATATTAAATTGTATAAGGAAATTGCACCGGATCGAGTGGTAGTACACTTTTCCAATAACCCCATGAATGTTTTTGAGTATGGAAAGAACATCATTGTTGCGACGATCCACGCCCGAGAACTTCACAAGGAGCTTTTAAAGCGCAACGGGGCGACAATCATTGGTCTGGATGATATCTGCACGGTTCCCGTCCGCGAGGGAATGGGGTATAACGAGCAGTACGGGTTGCTTGGCTCCAATAACACGGGGGAGGATATGATCAAACTTTTCCCGAGGGATTCCGAGACATTTGTCCAAGAAGTACGGGCTTCTCTAAAAAAGAGAACGGGTAAGGATCTGGAAGTTTTGGTTTACGGAGACGGGGCGTTTAAGGATCCCGTCTGCGGCATTTGGGAGTTGGCGGATCCCGTTGTCTCCCCTGCGTTTACGGATGGGCTTCGCGGCGTACCGAATGAAATCAAGCTGAAATATGTGGCGGATAACGCTGCCAGCGGAGAGGCGGGGAGTGCGGTCATGGATGCCATCCGAGGAAAGAAAAAAGGGGATTCCACCATCGGTGAGGATTCCACCCTCGGAACAACGCCGCGCCGTTTTCCCGACCTTGTTGGTTCTCTTTGCGACCTGACCTCCGGTTCCGGTGATAAGGGAACGCCGGTGGTCTACATCTCCGGTTACTTTGATAACTATTCGGATCAGTGAGTAAAAGGAAGAAGCCGGTGAGGGGATTCCCTCGCCGGCTTCTTCCTTTTGTTTTCAAATCTCGCTTTTATTTTTGGTTCCAGCGCTTCAATTCCGGCATAAAGCCCTCCACCATTTTTCTCGCCTGATCCTCTGTCATCCCCTCATTTCCCTCAATAACATAGGGGATAACATGCTCAATCATCTGATTCATTGTTATGTCCGCAGTAAAGAGCCCGTCCTTAAAGCAGTAGTGACAGTAGTCGGCACTCTTGCTCCCGTCGGCATTGGTTCCGTACAGTTCGTTTGTTTCCCCCATGGGCATTCCGCAGCTTTGACAAAAATGTGTTTGTTCCATCTCGAATCTCTCCTCGTTATTGTTTTGGTAGAGATAGGATAGCAGACATAATCTGACGTCTGTTTGTCATATTATAAATACTGCTCTAATGTTTTTTCTAATCGGTCTTGAAGAATAGGTAAGAGGTGCGCGGGCTCCAATAATTTAGCAGAGGGGCCAAAGGATAGGATGTAGCCGTAAATCCACTCCGATAGCGGAAATGAGGCGGTGACGATAAAATCACCCGCTTCATCCTTTTGAATTTGCTCCGTTTCAAATTCATCATAGACCCGATACGCTTGAGAGGCGTTTATTTGCAAGATAAAAGTGAGCATTTCGGGGCTTTGCTTCGAGCGTTCGATCATAGGCTGTACCTCCGCCAGAGTTCTTTCGAAGGAGGTATCGGTTTGCTGAACGTTTTTTATTCGGGATAGTCTGAAGAGGCGAATGTCCTGTTTCTCCAAGCAGTATGCCTTTAAGTACCAAAATTTGTGCTTAAACCAAAGTTGCAGCGGCTCTACTCGACGGGATGTTTTTTCGCCGTAGCTGCTGTAGTATTCAAAAAAGATCACATTTTTATTTAAAACAGCCGATTTGATGAGATTAAACGAAAAATGTGTCTCCTCCGGCCAGTTTGAAAAATCGACTTCAATCCAATCGGCGCTATTTTTATTGAACAAAAGGCTGAGCTTTGAGAGCGTGTCAGAGGTTGTTGGGTTACGAGCGGCATTCATGCTTTGCAGAGCGGATAAAATTTCGTTTTGCTCCTGTTCTGAAAGCAACGATTTATTCAGCACAAAACTATCCAGCAGGCCGATGCCTCCCCCTTTTCCTCGGGTGGTAAAGATGGGTATCCCGGCCGTGTTTAACGTCTCAATATCGCGGTAAATCGTCCGCTGAGAGACTTCAAAGCGCTTCGCCATCTCAGCGGCCGTGACAATTTTTTTGTTGAGCAAAACATAAATGATCTCAAATAACCGACTGATCTGCATCTATTTTTTTGTTAATGCCAGCGCGTACTCGCACGGTAGTAGTTGCGCTGTGTGGTGCCTCGTTTCTCGTCTCTGTCCTGGTGCGCCAGTTTGCGCTCCGCGTAGCGAGAGAACTTCACAAAGGGGAGCCCAAGGAGCAGATAAATGGCGGCGACGATGATTCCGGGCCCGAAGTAGTCGTAGTAGGTGGCGGACACCTGTCCGTAGGCCTTCGTCAAATCCACCATGGTGATGATGGAGACCAAAGAGG
>JAGPAO010000082.1 GCA_018063805.1 Synergistaceae bacterium
TATTTCTCAGGATCGGTGTCTCCCTCGGTGCTGAAGAGCAGAACGGTTGAATTCTCATTGAGTCCAAGGGCATCCCTCAGTGCGCCCAATTTGCGATCCCTCATGGCAAAGGCCAACAAACCGGCGGTAACCGCTCCCGATTCCCCGGAAGTGATATGTGGGTCTCCCGCAAGGGAGTTCCCAAGCATTCTCATTCCATGTGCCGCGACGTAATCGGGACAGGAGACAAATGCGCTGGTGTAATCACGAAGGATATCGTAGGCAATCGTGTTCGCCTCACCACAAGCGAGCCCGGCCATCAACGTGTCCAGATCTCCACCCACAACATGCGGTTTTCCGTCGCCTGCGATGGCGGATTTGTAGAAACAATCCGCTTTGCTCGCCTCGGCCAGTACCACGCGAGGGGACTTTTCTTTATAACGAGCGCGGAAAACACCCTGAACCATTCCCGCCAACGAACCGACGCCTGCCTGAATAAAGACATGAGAGGGCTGAGAGACGCCATCCGCCTGGAGCTGTTCAATAGCCTCGTCCGCCATCGTTCCATACCCCTGCATAATCCAAAGGGGGATATCCTCATAACCGGGCCAAGCCGTATCCTGGACAACAACCCAACCCTTTTCGTTCGCCTCTTGCGCCGTCAACCGCACCGATTCATCATAGTTACAATCACGGACGGTCACCTGCCCGCCCTCAGCGACGATATGATCCACTCTTCGCTGTGAGGAGCCTTTCGGCATATAAACAACGGCTTTTTGTTTCAGCACTCGGGCTGTCCAAGCAACTCCTCGCCCATGGTTGCCGTCTGTTGTGGTCGCAAAAACAACCTCCCCCAGCTCTTTTCGCGTCGCATCGCTCGTAAGAACGTCATAGGGAAGATCCTTCAAATCTTTTGAAAGTTTCTCCGCAAGATACTTGGCAATCGCGTACGATCCGCCCAGAACCTTAAACGCGTTCAACCCAAAGCGAAACGATTCATCTTTCAGATAAATCGCCTTCACGCCCAGCATCTTCGCCAAAGCGGGAAGAGAGTGCAACGGGGTGGGCTGATACCCGGGAAAAGTAGCGTGAAACGCGCGCACACCGCGAATAATATCCGGTGCAAAATCATCGACACTGGTGACAGGTTTCTTGAAAAAACCTGTGTTTTCGTTAGATGTCCATAAAATTGATTCCGACATTAGAAATTCCTCCTTGATAATCACTCGTTTTATAAGCCAATGAAGCGGCTTGCCGTAAGGAATCTATAGTTAATTAGTTTTTAAGTATCTGTAAATCGTCTGCTCGGAAACACCTAATTTTTGCGCCACCTCTGCAATAGAGCCCTTTAAGAGGAAAAGTCCCTTGGCATTGAGCTCCTCCACTATTTCTTTTTTTTCCTCGATGGTCATTCTGCCCGGTTCCACGCCGTAATCCTCAATCGTCTGCTCCAAAAGAGAATGCAGCATCTCCTCTATCGACAGATCGATGCGTTTGTAATTTTTTGCACGCTCAATCGTCTCATTCGTCACGCCTCCCATGGAAAGCATTTGGTCCAATGTTTTGCGGGCCTCCCAGAGCGGCGTTAGATCCATATTGATCCCGAGCATGCCCACAAGCTCCCCCTCCTTGTCTCGAATGAAAAAGGTTGAGGAGCGAAGAAATTTACTATTTCCCGCCTTACCAAAATAATTGGTGACAAAGTTTTTTTCCTTGTGCTCTCCATGCGCCATGATTTGACGGGCAAAAACGGATAGGCCTTCCCCGACAGAGCGCCCTGATATGTGATTATTGCGAATAGCAACAATAGAATGTTCCGGATTGAGAAGGTCGTGAAGAACAACTTCACAGGAAGAACCGCAAGCTTCGGCAAGAAAATCGACAAAAGGCAACCACGTGTTAAGAGTATCATTCTCCATTTTACGGCACCTCCATCACAAATGACATCGATAGATGAAAATGATATGAGAAAAAAATATCACTGTAATTATTTTTTATAATGCAAGATTAAGCCTTCCCCGCTCCTTTGTCAAGCCAGAAACGATCGAATAAACCCTACCAAACAATTGTTTTTACAGGAAAAACTTTCAAACACGACAACATAAAACCTTTTCGTCTCAAAATTAACAGGCACAAATAAAAAGTAAGCACAGCAAAATATAAAAAAACACGCAAGAGCGCGTTTAACACATCCCAGAAAACATAGAGCATGATAAATAAATATCATCAATGATAAAAATTTAACATTTAGCGGCATGATGAGAAAAATGCTGCTAAATGGGATTAGAGCTCTAAGGATTCCGCCATGATTCAGACATTGTCACTGGTTGCATGCTAAGCGTTGTCAAAAAAAACAGACTTTATTGCAAAAAAAATCAGCATAGACTATAATGATTACTAGCCTGATCAAGCAGCAGGGAACCCATCCGGTAATTCTAGGACACACAAGAGGAGGAATATCGAATGAAGAAGACATTGCTACTTCTGGTACTGGCAGTTGCTATTGCGCTAATGTGTACTCCCGTTTTTGCGGCGGAACCTGTTTACGGCGGGGCGGCAAAGTGGCACGAGGTATCCAACCCCCCTCAATTGGATCCCCATATGGCGACCGATACCACTTCGGCAAGAACCGCTCTCTGCATGTTCGACACGCTGGTCACCAACAGCAACGACGGCCAGAAAATACTGCCATGGCTCGCGGAAAAGTGGGATGTGTCTAAAGACGGTATGGTATGGACCTTTAAGCTGCGCAAAGGCGTCCGCTTCCACAAGACCACAGAGGGCGGAAAACCGACAGCCAACGGCGGACGTGAGGTAACGGCCGATGACTGGAAGTGGAGCTTTGAGCGCATGATCCGAGATAAATCCCCCCGCGCATATTTCATTGACTGCGTGGCAGGATATGATGAAATGGCGGCAGGCAAGGCGAAAACCTGGTCGGGCATAAAAGCCGTTGACAAATACACGCTTCAATTCACGTTGAAAAAGCCGTTTGCCCCCTTTCTCTCCGTTTTGGCCTACAACTCCCTCGTTGTGGTTCCCAAGGAGGATGTGACAAAATGGGGCAAGAATTTCAGTTTCCACCCGGTAGGCTCCGGCGCTTTCAGCTTTGACACGTGGAAACAGGATCAAAAATTAACTTTGAAGAAAAACCCCAACTACTGGCGCAAGGATGCCAAGGGAAAGCAGCTCCCCTACCTGGACGCCTTTGAGATGGTCATCATTCCGGATGGGACCGTCGCCTGGGAGGAATTTAAAAAGGGAAACATCGACATGATGCGTGAAGTTCCGGATCGTCTGGTGAAGGACGCCCGCAAACTGCTCGGCAAAAACCTGCTGGAGGGACCGCAGCCGGGAACGTACTACTACGGCTTCAACATGAGCAAACCGCCCTTTAAGGGCAACAAGAAGTTGCGGCATGCACTCAACTATGCAGTGGATCGCAAACGCATCAACGATCTGGTTCTTGAGGGGCTGTTCTTCCCCGCAAAGGGAATCCTCCCCCCCTCCATGCCGGGCTACAATAAAAACCTGAAGGGGTATGAGTACAACCCCGAGAAGGCCAAACAACTCATGAAAGAAGCCGGCTTCCCCAACGGAATCGAAGTCACGCTGCAAATCAATCAAAATATAAGACACAAGGCCGTCGGAGAGGCCATCCAGGCACAGCTGGCAGAACTGGGCATCAAGGCAAACATCAAAGTTGTCGATTGGGGCGTCCATCTTGACATGCTCGACAGAGGCGAGTCCGAAATGTACCGAATGGGTTGGGTTGTAGACTATCTCGACCCGGATAACTTCCTCTTTGTCAACCTGCACTCCAGCAACTTCGGGGCAAAGGGAAACTACTCTTTCTACAAAAATCCGGAAGCCGACAAGCTGATGGAGCAGGGACGCATTGAAACAAACCATGCCAAGCGCATGGCGATCTACCAAAAAGCGGAGCAACTCATCGTGGATGACGCGCCCTGGGTGTTCCTCTTCCACTACTACAACAACGTAGCCACACAAAAATGGATCAACGGAGCCAAGCTCCCAGCCTTCGGAGACTACACCGTACGAATGGATGAAGTTTGGACGACAAAGAAGTAACCGCAAAACAAGCTTAGCCCCCGCCACCGGCAGGGGCTAAGCCCCGGAACTTTAGCTTTCCCTTAGGAGGGTTCGCCATGTTGTCACATATTATACGCAAACTCCTACAAACGATTCCGGTTGTTTGGGGCGTTGTTACCGTTGTCTTTATCCTTATGGCGGTCGTCCCAGGCGACCCGGCCCGGATCATGATGGGGCAGAGGGGCGACCCGGATACTTTATTGCGCATCCGTCAAGACCTCGGACTCGACCTCCCGCTCACAAAGCAATACACAAAGTTTATCGGAGAGCTCCTGCGAGGGGATCTTGGGATGTCCTACAGAAGCAACCAGCCCGTCTCCCAAGCGATAGCGGAGCGATTTACCTCCACCATGCGCCTTTCCCTTTGGGCCATGCTTTTGGCTGTCTCCATCGGTCTCGTCGCAGGGGTCATATCTGCCGCAAAGCAATACTCGGCATTTGACTATACAGCTATGATCATCGCCATTTCGGGGGTGAGCGCACCCGTCTTCTGGGTCGGGCTGCTGCTTCTGCTCGTGTTTGCATACGGGCTGGGCTGGGTGCCCGGCGTGGGGCAGGGAGACGGTAGCTGGAGGTATTTAATCTTGCCGGTCATCGCCCTTGGAATCCGGCCTGCAGCCTTAATCGCGCGTCTGACTCGCTCCTGCATGCTTGAGGTACTCAACCAAGATTACATTCGAACAGCCAGAGCAAAGGGCGTAAGCGAGAGAATGGTCGTGGTAAAACATGCACTGAAAAACGCCATGATACCGGTCGTGACCATCATCGGAACACAGGTATCGGAATTGCTCTCCGGAGCGGTACTGACCGAGACTATATTCGCATGGCCGGGAATAGGACGGCTGGCCGTCGAAGCGCTCATCAACCGAGATTTTCCCATGATCAGAGGCACGGTAATCGTCATGGCAGTCACTTTTTTAATCGCAAACCTACTGGTTGACATTTCCTATGCTTTTATCGACCCTCGCGTCCGCTACGATTGAGGTGGCTCAATGTCAAACAAACTGAAAAACCCACTGGAATCCGGCATGAATCTCTACGCGGAAGCGTGGCTGCGCTTTAAGCGGAACAAGTTGGCTATGCTCGGGCTTATTATGGTTGTAACCGTTCTGCTCTCCGCGCTGTTTGCCAACATCGTCGCTCCATACCCCCCTATGAAGCAGCTCATCTGGACCGAGGGGGTTGCCGCAAAATTAGCGGCTCCGGGTGCCAAGCACCTCATGGGTACAGATCTTTACGGGCGGGATATCCTCAGCCGGGTGCTTTTCGGCGCAAGAATATCCCTCCAAATAGGCATCTTTGCCACAGTGGTCACGCTCCTTATCGGCATACCTCTTGGCGCAATAGCCGGTTACCGAGGCGGTTTTGCGGATGACATCATATCGTGGCTCGTAAACGTCATCTTTGCTTTTCCGTTCATGCTCTTTGTCCTCGCCGTCGTCTCCGTATTCAAGGATCCCGGCATATTCTTGATCTACGTTGCCATCGGAGTCGTAAACTGGGTACAGGTATGCCGCGTAACAAGAGGTCAGTTCATATCGCTTCGCGGGCGCGAATTTGTCGAGGCCGCCCATGCCCTTGGGCTTCCTCAGCACCGCATTATTTTCCGGCACATACTGCCGAATGCGGTCGCTCCGATCATTGTGCAGGCGACACTCGGAATGGGAAGCATCATCATGATAGAAGCAGGACTGGCCTATCTTGGCTTTGGCGCACAACCGCCGACACCATCGTGGGGTTTGATGATATCAGAGGGGCAGCAATATCTCGGGCAGGGGCAATGGTGGTGGTCTGTTTTTCCGGGCATGGCTATCATGTACACCGTACTGGCCTTTAACTTTCTGGGCGATGGCCTGCGCGATGCCCTTGATGTGCGGCTCAAAAGATAGGAGGGCAATGCGATGCCATTGTTGGAGATAAAAGACCTTCACACCATATTCGACACGGATAGCGGCATTGTCAGCGCAGTCGACGGGGTATCCTTTTCTATCGAGCCGGGGGAGACGCTCGGTGTAGTGGGAGAATCAGGTTGCGGAAAAAGCGTAACCGCGTTATCTGTGCTTCGGCTCGTTCAAAAACCAACCGGCAGAATAGCAAGCGGAGACATCATTTTCCAAGGGAAAAGCATCCTATCCCTGCCGGAGTCCGAGATGCGAAAAATAAGAGGCAATAAAATATCCATGATCTTTCAGGAGCCGATGACAAGTCTAAACCCTGTGTACACCGCCTACAACCAGATCGCGGAACCCTTAAAGCTCCATCAAGGGATGTCGTCAAGGGATGCCCGTAAACGCGCCATAGAGATGCTGGATATCGTCGGCATCCCTAATGCGGCCTCTAGGATAGACGAATACCCCCATCAGTTCTCCGGCGGACAGCGCCAGAGGATCATGATCGCGATGGCTCTTGCGTGCAAACCGTCCCTTCTCATAGCCGACGAACCAACCACCGCGCTTGATGTTACGGTGCAAGCTCAGATATTGGATCTGATGAATAATCTTAAGAACGAGTTTGGGTCATCGGTGATGCTCATTACCCACTCCCTGGGAGTCGTAGCGGAGACGGCCCAGCGGGTAGTTGTCATGTATGCGGCCAAAGTCGTTGAGGAAGCACCGGTGGGTTTGATATTCAAAGCCCCCTTGCACCCCTATACGAGAGGGTTGCTATCCTCGATTCCTCGAATGGATGAAACAAGGGAGAGGCTCAACGTGATACCCGGGATCGTCCCCAGCCCGCTTGCCTTTCCAAAAGGATGCCGCTTCCACGATAGATGCCCCGAGTGTTTTGACAAATGCATATCCTCCATGCCTCCTGTATTCAAGGTAACGGACAAACATAAAGTGAGATGCTGGTTGTATGAAAACTCAGAAACGGAGGGTCACTCTGATGAATAATCCGGAGACGAAATACCTTTGCATAAGCAATCTCAAAAAATACTACCCCATCAAAAGCGGGGTTTTCAAACGTGTCACCGGACACGTTAAGGCCGTCGATGATGTGTCTTTTGATATCATGAAGGGAGAAACCCTCGGACTTGTCGGAGAATCGGGCTGCGGCAAAACGACCATCGGCAGAACGATCCTCCACCTGATAAAGCCCACTTCCGGCAGCGCCTTTTTCAAGGGTGAAGATATCAGTACAATGCATAGAAATGATAACGCGCGCCTTCGCAAGCTGATGCAGATCATTTTTCAGGATCCTTACGGCAGCCTCAACCCGCGCATGAACGTTCGCGACATCATCGGAGAAGCACCGCTCTACCACAAACTGACGACGCGCTCCGAAATGGATGATTATGTTGTGGATATCATGCAAAAAGTAGGGCTAAGACCGGAAAGCCGCGCGAAGTACCCTCACGAGTTCTCCGGCGGACAAAGGCAGCGCATAGGCATCGCCAGAGCTCTGAGCATGAAGCCGGAGTTTGTCGTGTGCGATGAACCCGTCTCCGCTCTGGATGTGTCCATACAGAGCCAAGTATTAAACCTTCTGGGGGATTTGCGTGACGAGTTGGGGCTGACCTACCTGTTTATCTCACACGATTTATCCGTCGTGCGCCATATTTCAGATCGCGTCGCCGTTCTTTACCTCGGTAAACTGGTGGAGCTAGCACCCAAGAATGCATTTTTCGATAACCCGCTCCACCCTTACTCACAAGCACTGATATCGGCAATCCCGATCCCTAACCCGGAGGCCAAGCAGCACAGGATTTTACTCCAAGGGGACGTCCCCTCCCCCGCAAACCCGCCGCGGGGGTGCCGATTCTCCACCCGATGCCCCGAGTGCGTTGAACGATGCCGGATCGAAGAACCTCATCTTACGGATAAAGGCGACGGGCATTACACTGCCTGTTTTTTGCGGTGAAAGGAAAAACTTATAACGGAATCTTTTCGGACCACTGAAGGGCCAGCAGGCTGGATTCTGCATCCATAGGGCGGTAGAAAAAATACCCTTGCCCCTGTGCACATTTTAACTTTCTCAAAAATTCCTCTTGCCGAGGCGTTTCGACACCCTCGGCAACCACCTCGATATGGAGCACGCGGCTCATACTTAAAATAGCACGAATCAGCGTCCAATCGACGTCGGGAGCCCCGATATTCTTGACGAAAGACTGGTCTATTTTCAGCTTTTTAATGGGAAATTTCTGCAGATAGCTGATAGAAGAATTTCCCACTCCAAAATCGTCAATCGCGATGGAGTATCCCCGTGCCACCAACCGATCCAGCACTTCTTTGCATTTCTCCATATCTGCGATTAAAGCCGTCTCCGTAATCTCCAGAATAACATCTGCAGGCGCAACCCCCGTGCTTTCAAAATGATTAACGAGAAGGTCTTCTACGGAGTTTTCTCCGAAAAGAACGGCGGAAATATTAAGGCTGAGGAAAAAATCGGTAACGTCCTGCTTGATGCGGAGAAACCCCTCACCGGAAAGAGTGAAGAGAATCTTCGATAACGAATAAATCAGCCCCGTTGACTCTGCCAATGGGATAAAATCCGCAGGGCTAATGGAACTGCCGTCAGATCTGAACCAACGCGCCAAAGCCTCCACACCGGAAATCCTACCGCTCTCAAGATCTACAATCGGCTGAAAATAGATGGTAAAGGATTTTTCTTTAATGGCTTGCCTTAAAAGCGATTCCAATTCGATTGTCTGGATACTCCGACTCTGCAGCCCTGCATCATAAAAGAGAATCCGCCCTCTTTCCGTTCTTTTCGCCTCAATAGCAGCAATGGAGGCACAGGAAAGGTTTTCTTCCGGCGTTTTTTCCGGTAAAGCAAGCGCAACCCCGACATTGCCGGAGAAATAAAACTCTCTTTCGGCAATGATAAACGGAGCGGCTAAAACATCTAATAATCTCTGTGCAATACACCGACCGTCTTCCTTTTCCT
>JAGPAO010000221.1 GCA_018063805.1 Synergistaceae bacterium
AAAACCGGAGAGAACAAAGGTCGTCTTTTCCGGTGATCTTGGTCCCATGCGGAGTGTGCTGGAAAAAAGTCCCTCCATCGTTGAGGACGCCGATTTTGTCCTGATTGAATCCACTTACGGGGACCGCCTTCATAAGTCGCTGGAGGATACCCGTTCGGAGTTTCAATCGGCGCTCAGTGCGGCGATTGCGGCACGCTCAAAGATATTGGTTCCTACGTTCGTTGTGGATCGGGCGCAGCGCGTTCTTTTCGAATTGCTCTTATTGCAAGAGTCAAAGCAGTTTGAAAAGACTCCGCCGATTTACTTTGATTCGCCGATGGGGACGAAGACGACGGGAATTTATCGCAAGCATATGAGCCTTCTCTCTCAAGAAGTTCAGGGATGGATGCACAAGGATCAAGATCCTTTTCAACCGGAAGGATTGAACTATGTAACCAGCGTTGAAGAATCAAGAGCCATCAATGAAATAATCCCCGCCATTGTTTTAGCGGGAAGCGGTATGTGCAACGGCGGTCGAATCGTTCATCATTTGAAGCATAATTTGTGGCGGGAAAACTGCGATGTTTTTTTTGTGGGGTATCAGGCAAAGGGGACACTGGGTCGGCGACTGATTGATGGGGAAAAGGAGTTGAAAATTGCGGGGGAAGAAGTGATTGTCCGCGCAAAATTCCACACTTTAAACGGTTTTTCGGCACACGGAGACAGGAAAGACTTGTTGCAGTGGGCCTCTCATTTCAAAAAAAACGCGATGTTTATCGTCACCCATGGAGAACCGGCTTCATCGCAGGCACTCGCTTTAGGGCTTCGGGATTTGGGTTACAATGTCCAAGTTCCCGTTCCCGGATCCGAGTATAACTTGTTGGAGAGAAATAGTTGCAGTACTTGCTCTTTGCCGCCGCTGGCAATCGGGCAGCTTGAAAAGGAAAAGTATTTGCAACTGCTGTCCGAGATAACAACGGCTGCCGTTTCTTTAAAAGAAAGCTCAATACCGGAAATCGGGAGCTATGCGTCCCTCCTTCCACTTTTGGAGTCGAGCCGATTATTGTTAAAAACAGCGGCAGAGTTAAAAAAATAAGAACACTTTCAGCGAGGTGGAGAGGTTATGCGTAAGGGCGTAGCGGTAAAAATTTGGGGAATTTTATTGTTTGTTATGTTATTGGTAGTCGCCGCAGGTGGGGTGTTGAGGTTCTTTTCCGGGACACCTCGCATCTTAGCGCTACTGCCATCCCCGGATGTTCAGATGCCCTACGCTCTTTTTCATGCGGAAAAAGGGCAATTTTCGGAACGTATTGCGGGGATGATTCTGGGGGATTCCACGTTGTCTCCGGAGGGGGAAAATCCCTTGAGGCCCTTTATCCCCATATTGGGGGGAGCGGACGAATCGGCTCTGATGGTTTGGGCTGATGATAACCACCTCCGCGTTTTTGCTGCGTATGAAGCTTCCAAAGGAGAGTTAAAATCTCTTAGCGCGGGAGAGATCCCCTCTACATGGGGTTCTGTCTTTGCGGACGCTGCAGTGCAACCCGCAGGGCAGGACGATGTATGGACGTTGAGTGCGGCTAATTTATCCTCTCCTCTTTTGTTTAAGGTGAACAAAAAAATCGTGTGCCTTGCAGCCACATCCGAGGATATAAATGCTTTTATTGCCGTTGCAAGTGATCAGAAAGAAGGTTTTCGCAGGAAGTGGACGGTTGAGCCCTCTTGGAAAAACCACATGCTCATCTCTGAAGGGGGGCTTTTGAGCGCAAAAAGCGAATCAGAAGAAGCGCCCGTTGTTCCTCTTGTGTTTGAAGTGAGTATGAAAACCCAACCGAACGTTACTCGTGACGATAAGGAAATAGGATCTGAGGATAAGGCACCTGAGATCCTTGGGGAAGCACGCTGGAGTGTTTCTGGGATGAAGGAACGTCTTGGAAGCGCGTTTTTAGCCGGATTAAAACCGCTTGACTGGTCGGCACAGGATGTGTACGTCCCCAATCCCGCCCTTGTGGCGATGGGTGTTTCCGTCCCGGTGCTTCCCTCAAAGCGCAGTTTGTGGCCGGTTCCTCTCCAGCTTCTTGCGGAACAGGGAGATAAGATGGGCCTGAAGAATCAAGAGGTTAAGGATTTGCTGGCTGGTCCTTTAGTTGCCAGTATTGCCGGAAAAACGCGCATTCTCTGGCTCTCTCTTCCTGGGCTGGTGTTGGATATGAGCGGACGCGGCGAGCTGGGTTTCCGCTTGGTAGAGGCGTTCTGGAAAACGGTTTTCATGGGAGCGATTCCCACTCCGATGGATGGTTTTATCCAAGGGGGCGTAACGGATCTTCCTTTTTCTCTCGTTGCTGCGGCTCGTTCGGACAAAGTGCTTATCGGGTTGATGGATCCGGAAAATGATCAAGATCGCCAAGTGGCTAAGCTGGTAGCCCAAAAAACAGAAAGCATCGGATGGGCTTTTTTGGATCTCCCTCGTTTGGGTGAATCTTTAAACGATATGACGCAGGTAAAATCCCTTCTTTCCGAGGACGATGAGGATGCTTCTGTTCCCTTGGATAATGAGAATGCGAATGATCCGGTGAAGAATGTCCTGAACGGTTTTGCAAAACTTTTTATTTCTTGGGAAAAACCGGAATCCGGAAGCGCCGTTTGGTTTCAATAAAGAATGGGTTTGAATAAAGAAAAAGCAGTGAGAAGGGAGTCTCTTAAATGTTAGAAAATGCGGTTAAAGTTCTGACGGAGCGTGGGTTTGTAGAGTGGTGC
>JAGPAO010000222.1 GCA_018063805.1 Synergistaceae bacterium
TCCCAGCAGGAGGAAGGGACGGAATTTTATAAGATCACTGTACTTTCCCCACGTAGCCTCTTTTTTCGCGCTTATCTTAACGTCTCCCGCGCCGACCTTTGACCCAAAATAGAGGCAGAGGAGTGCGAGAATCGGCCCCATCCACAAGTAGGCGGCAGGGTTTCCGCTGCGTAATAGCCACTCCCCGATGGGGCCGACGGTTGCCATCGGGAGCATTCCCCCCGTTGTGATCAAGGCAAAAACCGAGCCCTTCATTTCCGCTGGGATAACGAGTGCCTGGTGTGCCAGCATCCCCACGATAAAACCGCCGAAGCTGAATCCGGTTAATAAGCGTGCGATCAAGAGCATCGGCACACTTGTACTGAAAAGAGCGAGGAGGACGCTTCCTATCACGCCGAATAATGAGGAAAGGATAAGTGTTTTGCGCACGCCAAGACGCTCCAGCGCCCAACCGCCAATGGGGCGAGAGGAGATGACGCCTACGAAAAAAATACTTATAACCCATCCTGTCGCTTGAGAAGAAATCCCCTGTGCTTCAAGCATCGGTCCCATGAGGAAGTATATTTGTTGGAGGCAGTTCATGGCGTAAAAGGGGAGAAAAAGACTCAAAATCAGCTTCCGGTTCAACATTTTTTCATGCTCTCCTTCATCATATCACGGGTGTATGAGGTCGATAATCGTAATTTCCGGCGGGGCTAAAAATCGCATGGGGGGGCCGACAAAGCCGGCGCCGTTGTTTATGTAGAGAAGGGATCCCTCTTTTAAGGACAGTATGCCGCGGTGAACTCCCGGTATTTTGTGTCGGGATGAGGGGTGCGGAAAAACTTGCCCTCCGTGCGTGTGGCCGGAGAGCTGAAGCTGAAACTTTCCCTCCGTACCCGATTCGACAACGGGGCGATGGCGCAGCAGCAGCACAAATTTTTTCCGTTGCTCTGAGGTTAGAGAGTCGAGAAGCTTCTGAGAGCGCGTTTGTCCGTTTGGAAGAAGATCTAAATGATCTTGATCATCCGCACCGACGATGACAATCCCCCCTATTTCTGCAACTTTTGTCCGCAGGACGTGCATCTCCGCGCGCTCCATGAAAGAAACGGCGTGGTCGATATTTTCGTAGTAATCGTGGTTGCCGGGGACGCAATAGATCCCCAATGGAGGGGCATATTTTCGAAAGAGGGCGATTTCCCGAACGTGTTTGCGGATATCCCCATCCACTAAATCCCCTGTAATAACGAGTAAATCAGGTTTGGATTCCTCCATCGTTAAAAGAACTCGCCTCAGCTGAGCGGGGGACATAAAGGGACCTAAGTGCAGATCGGAAAGCTGGGCGATACGCAGGCGGCGCGTCTCCTTTGGCAAACGCTCCGTACTGATTTCAATCCGGACAGTGTGGATGGTATAGGCCTCATAAATTGAGTACGCACAAAAAACGAAGGAAAAGAAAAGGGAAAAGAGCACTCCCTGAGGATGCGGAGGGGAGGTAAACCCTGCAATGTCGGCAAGTTTTTGCAGCAGGAGAAGCGGAGCCGTCATGAGAATGAAAATGTTCCAGACAGAGGCCGCTCTGCTGACGTATAGGTGTGTCTTGGTGGGGAAACCGTTTCGAAAATATCTGGAGACAAAACTAATCCCAACGGCCGAGAGATTTATAAGAATCCATAGGTAGAGCCATGTACCGGTTCCCAAAAGATCCATCAACCGGGAGGTCAAAAGGGCGGCAGCAGACACAAGGAAAAAAAGAATGATCAGCCAAAAGAGCACGCGGTCAGAATATCGCCTGCTGTGCGCGGCGCGGTCTAAATTTGTGCGGACCATAGTCTGCCGATAGATTCGAGAAGCTTCTGATGGAAGGGCCGTTTGTTCCACTCTTGTAAAATGCACTCAGCAGAGCTCTCCATGTCTTTCAGGAATTGATTTGCCATCTGTTCGTTGATTCCCTCATCATAAATGAAGGCTTGCACCTCAAAATTAATTTCCAGGCTTCGCGTATCCAAATTTGCCGTTCCTACAGAGGCAACCGAGTGATCCATCAGCAGGGTTTTGGCATGGACAAAGCCGTTTTGATACATCCAGATCCGAACGCCGCAACGCAACAGATTTTCGATGTTGGATCGTCCGGCCCAATAAACGAGCTTGTGGTCGGGCACGCTAGGGATAAGGATGCGGACATCGACTCCTGACATGGCGGCGATACGAAGCTCATTGAGAATGGCGGATCCCGGAACCAGATAGGGCGTCGTGATCCAGATGCGTTTTTTTGCATTGCTGATCATGCTGGTATAGGCTTGGCCGATGGAGCTCCAGGCGGAGTCAGAACCACTTGTGGCAATTTGAAGCGGCATCAGAGGGTATTCTTTTGCCTCGTCCCTCTCTGTCGGTTGGAAGGCAATATCCTCAGGGTCGAGATTTTGACCGGAACAAAAATTCCAGTCCCGGATGAAAATTCGATGAAAAGCCATGACCGCATCACCTTTAAAGACGGCGTGTGTATCCCTCCAAAATCCCAACTTGCCCATTCCCAAGTATTCCACCCCGATGTTTAACCCGCCGGAAAAAGCAATGGTTCCATCGATAACCGCGATTTTACGGTGATTACGAAAATTCACGCTGCTGCGAAAAAAGGCGAAGGATGAGGGCATGAATGCATGTACTTCCACACCCGCATTGCGCAAACGCTTCGCATAAGCGCGCCCTAATTTCCAGCTGCCGACGT
>JAGPAO010000223.1 GCA_018063805.1 Synergistaceae bacterium
AGAAATCTATTCGGAGCCGATGCTTATCAATGGCGCATCCTATATCGCTGCACCGATATCCGCTCAGTTGTTTGGCTATGAGTATTTAATCACCGATGACGTGATGAATATTACTTCAAAATAAATACCGTCGAACTTCCGGAGCCATCGTTTTCGCTTATTGTGCTAAAGCGGGGCGAGATTGTCATTTTGTAAAAAACAGGGGGATCGATATGCCGCTTGAAATCGTCCGAAACGATATCACAAAAATGCAAACCGATGCCATTGTCAACGCCGCCAACTCCGCATTACAGCAGGGAGGCGGTGTTTGCGGAGCTATTTTTTCCGCAGCAGGAGCAACGGAGCTTCAACGGGAGTGCGATGCCATAGGGCATTGCGAAACGGGGCAAGTTGTCATGACGAAGGGGTACCGGTTGCCGACAAAACATATCATTCATGCTGTCGGGCCGATATGGCGAGGAGGCGGGCACAAAGAGGCGGAGCTGTTGGCGTCTTGCTACACGCACTCCCTTTCGTTAGCGCGAGAGCACGGCCTGGAATCAATTGCTTTCCCCCTCATATCTTCCGGGATCTACGGATACCCTAAGGATCAGGCGTTGCGCATTGCCATCTCCGCGATCAGAGCGTTTTTGTTAAAACACGATATGAAAGTGTATCTTGTGGTGTTTGACAGGCAATCCTATAGGGATGCCATCGCGGTGAGCGAAGCTCTATAATAATTTGCTCCGGAAATAATTCTTGCATTCCGTTTTTTCTTGTGTATAATGGGGGCGTTCTGTTTCTTAAGAGTGAAATTAAGGGGCGATTGATGTGTCCATGTTCAACGGAGTCAATACAAGCGTAAATTTCTGGTGGTGGCAGCTCTAGGCTGCCCTATCGGTTGATGTTTTGGACCGGAGGGTGATAATACACCCTCCGGTCCCTTTTTTTGTCGTAAGTTAAATGTTTTTAATGGCAGAGAGGGGCACCCTACGGGGAGTCTCTCTCTTTTTTTTATGGTGAAAGGGGAAGGGCTATGTTTGAGATTACCGGTGCCGCAATGGAGGGCATCAAAGCGAACGATATTATTTTTCAGCAACCTCAAAGCACCTTTGCGCGTGTGTTTGAGCAGTTGGCAAACAAGCAGGATTTAGAGGAGGACGCAGCGTTGGAATGCTTTCGGGCGATGTTTTCCGGGCGCATGTCCCCCGCCTGTATCGGGACGTTTTTGATGGGGTTGAAGACGAAGGGGGAGACGTCGTTGGAGCTTTATTGCGGTGTTCGGGCCGCTTTAGAAGAAGCGGTTTCCGTGCCGAGCGTTGCCGGTGCGCACATGGATATCGTGGGTACCGGAGGCGACCGGATGAGCTCTTTTAATTGTTCTACCGCCACGGCCTTGACGCTTGCCGCCATGGGGTACAGCGTCACCAAACACGGCAATCGCTCTGTTTCCAGCATTGCAGGCAGTGCGGACATCTTGGAGGCGATGGGCTTCCCGCTAGATACGCCGCCGGAGAATTTATTGGAGGAGCTGGAGCGGTCAAACTTTGTCTTTCTGTTTGCCCCAAACTACCACCCCGCGTTTAAGCGCATTGTGCAGGTTCGAAAGGAAATTGGGGCGCACACCATCTTTAACGTGATGGGGCCGCTGATTAATCCGGTGCGGCCGACGCACCAACTGCTCGGGGTTGCCGATAAAAAATATTTGATGCTGCTGGGGGAGGCACTCGCGATGTCGGGGATAGAGCGCGGCGTTGTGGTCCACGGTGCCGGCGGATATGACGAGGTCTCTCCGTGTGGAATCACCGATGCGGTTTGGGTTCGCGACGGATGGATGAAGCGCGGTCAGATCGATCCATCCACGGTTGGGATACCACAGCATTCCCCTGAGGAATTGAAGGTGCGAGGGCTTGAGGACGCAATGGACGTTTTTCAACAGGTGCTCGCGGGTAAGGGGCGGGCCGCTGTGCTCGACATGGTGGTTTTAAACACCGCAGTGGCGTTGATGCTGTTTGAGGAGGCATCCACTTTTCCCAAAGCGGTGAAAACGGCTAAAGATGCTGTCTTCAGCGGGATCGCGGAGAAAAAGTTCTTGGCATCTTGCAAGGATGGGGGTGCCGTTCATGCTTGAAAAATTCCGTGAAGCAAAACGGGAGGAAATAGAGCGGCTGATTCGTGAGAGTTCTCGGGGAGAGGCCTCAGAACTTCCCGCTTTTTCTAAGAAAAAGGAGCTATTCTCTATCGCGTTGAAAAAAAAGAGAGACAGAGTGGGGCACGCCGTTATTGCTGAGTATAAGAGGGCGTCCCCATCCAAGGGGGATATTAATTTAACGCTAATGCCGGATGAAGCTGCGCATATGTATGCTGCTGCAGGCGCTTCGGCTATCTCCGTGCTGACCGAGTCGCAGTATTTTGGGGGGCAATTGGAGTTTTTGGAGGGAATGAGCGGCGCGGGGCTTCCCCTGCTTCGCAAGGATTTTATTTTTCATCCGTTACAAGTGGAGGCAACGGCTAAAACAGCGGCTTCTGCTCTTTTAGTCATCGTGCGAATGTTGGATGACGACTCGTTTAAGGAAATCATCGATGCCTGCCAAAAGGTCGGCTTGGAGCCGGTCGTTGAAGTTTTTTCTAAGGAGGATCTTAATCGGGCGCAATCGCTAAATGTTGAAATCATTCAGGTCAATAACCGCGATTTGGAGACGTTAAAAACGGATTTTGAGATAT
>JAGPAO010000083.1 GCA_018063805.1 Synergistaceae bacterium
GCGTTCTCTGTCTGGAGACGGAGCGTCCCATGGTGGTTCGACGGACGGTGTCCGTTGCTCAGGCTGTTTTTGACGGCCGATATCAAATAGACGGCATGGAGGCGCGAGCCATACGATCATTAGAGGAATGGGATGATTTATCCTCTGTGGCCGTATTGATGGACCCGGAGGCGAAGATTCTTTCACAAATGAAGCCGCCCCTGCTTGTCGATGCCATTATGGCCAAAAAAAACCTGGGCACGCATCGGGCAATGGCTTCTCTTGTCATCGCAATAGGCCCCGGTTTTTCCGCCCCGGAGGATGTCCATGCCGTTGTGGAGACAAAACGAGGGCATGATTTAGGGCGTTTGATCACAAAAGGGAGCGCCATTCCCAACACGGGGATCCCGGGGATGGAGATGGGCTACACGGTGGAACGGCTGCTTCGCGCTCCATGCGACGGTCTATTTGCCCCCGTTTGCCAAATCGGCGATCATGTGGAGGCGGGGCAGATAATCGGAGCGGTGAATCAAGAAAATGTATATGCGCAGATTAGCGGTGTGGTGCGCGGATTAATCCATCCCTCGGTACCGGTCAGCAGGGGAATGAAAATAGGGGATGTCGACCCGCGAAATGAGCGCAGCCACTGTTTTTCCATTACGGATAAAGCGCTTGCCATAGGCGGGGGGGTTCTGGAGGCTGTTTTATCCATGTCCTCCTGAAGCAATGTTTGAGTCCTTCGGTTTTTCACCCAAAGAGCTGATTAGTTTAAGCGGGGGAGGGGGCAAGACATCCCTTCTGTTTGCTCTTTCTGATTTTTTCTTGCCCCGCCACTCTATTATGACGACGACGACGAAGATTGCCGTGCCTACAGGAGAGGTGCCCGTCTTTGTTGGGGATATGGCCTTCTGCAAACGCACCGCTTTTTCGTTGTCCGATCCGGCACAAGCGATCTACGCCCGATCGGACAAAAACGGAAAATTGATTGGTTTTAGTGCCGAGGACGTGGATGATTTTTATCGCAAGGAAAAGAGTGGGTGCCTCTTGGTTGAAGCCGACGGGGCGAAAGGGTTTCCTTTTAAGGGTTATAAAGGGAATGAGCCGGTGATTCCCCGTCTGTCCACGCATTTGATCGTTATGGTCGGGGCGGAAATTTTTTTTCAAAAGCCGAACGAAAAGGTTATCTTTCGTTTGAGTGAGCTGAAACAGAGATGGGATTTTGATGAAAATAATGAGATGCGTATCCCTCTGATCGCCGAGATACTTGAGGATTCGGAGGGGTATTTGCGCGGCGCTCCCAATCCGTCGCATTGCAGGCGCACGTTGTTTATCAATAAGGGCGATTTGCTTGATCTCTCTTCTGTCGTGACAATTGCACGCGCATTAGAGGTGTATTTGACGCAATACCATGACCTGTATATCGGATCTCTTCTCAACAGAAGGATTTATCTGCATCGAAAGATGAGGTTTTTTTGACGTGAAAACAATTTTGCTCGCCGCAGGGCTCTCTACACGAATGGGGTGTCAAAAGCTCTTGCTTCCTTTTCAAGGAAGAACCGTTCTCTCTGCCGTCTTGGAGCAACTTTTGCAGTCTTCACTAACGCCCGTTATTATGGTTACCTCGGAGGATATTTCTCGGAAGATAACCTTATTGCCGCCTGAAGTTATCCCCGTTATCAATCCGGCACCGGAGCGAGGGCAATCGGAATCCATGCGGTTGGGGTTGGAACAGCTGGAGGAAGGCAATGACTTTTGTCTGATGCTGGGAGATCTTCCCTTCGTGACGTCTTCGGCGATGGTTCAAACACACCGTGAATTTCTCGGTCTGCCGGCAAATTATTCTGCTTTGGTTCCGGTTAGAGGTGAAAAATACGGGCACCCCTCTTTTTTTTCCTTTATATGGAGGGATCGTTTTCTTGCCGTTCAAGGAGATGTGGGGGGGCGTCATATGATCAAAAAGTATCAAGGGGAAGTATGCACCTGTTGCGGCGACGACTCCTTTTTTCGCGATTTGGATACGCAGGAGGACTATAAGAATCTTTCTGCTTACGGTGTCTCCGAAAATTATGCTATAGTTGATTTATGATGAATAAACGGAGTGGCTTGTTTTTCACTTTTGAGGGAATAGATGGATGCGGAAAGACGACGCAAGCAGATTTATTGGAAGCTTGGCTGGTTCGTTTTTGCGGAAGAGATCGCGTTGTCCGCACAAGAGAACCCGGTGGGTGGAGCGGTGGACAGCAAGTTAGGGATACCCTGCTGCACGGAAATTTGCAGCATCCTTGGAGTGAGCTTTACCTTTTTATGTACGACCGATGTGAGCATATCGCACAGGTGATTCTTCCTAATTTGAACGAGGGAAGGATAGTCCTGTGCGAAAGGTACCACGCTTCAACGATGGCTTATCAGGGGTGGGGGAGAGGTATGCCCGCTGCGTTTTTGCGTCAGCTGGGGACTGAAGCGGCAATCCCTGTCCCCGATGCGATATTGTTCTTGGATGTTTCTATTCAAACAGCCCTGGCGCGTCTGGTTGGAAGATCCTGCTCGGATCGATTTGAAGGAGAGGGCGGCCTGTTTCTGGATCGTGTGCGGGAGGGTTTTCTTGAGCTGAGCCAAACGGATAACCCATCCAGCTGGTGCCGCCTGAATGCGGATGCATCGATCGAGGGTATTCATAAAGAAATTGTTCAACAGCTGACTCCTCTGATGCGAGGGTATGAACGTGAAGATTTTACGGACGGACTCTAACTTAACGGAGGAGGTCGCGCCTCACTCCGGTCAAAACAGAGGGCAGCCGGGCGTTGCCAGTTCGGGATTTGGGGTTGCCAACGAGAGCTTTATCAATATTGTCGAAGAAATGGAGACCAGGCGTCTTCTGGATGAATTGAACGTGCTCGGAAGTCAGCTCTCCCGATTTCCAACGATGACATTGTTGGTTCAGTATCGCAGTCTCGTTCGTCAGCTGTTGGATCGCGCGAGACAAAACATGCAGAATCGAAGGGAATTTAAGTGGAGGCGGACGGAGCGTGCCATGTTTATTTTTATAGAAAAAACAGAGGGCGCTCTCTCTGAATTGGAGGAAGGTTTGATTCGAGAAGGGGAGAGAACGCGGTTGTTGATGTTGATGGAGGAGATAAAAGGGTGTCTGATCTCTCTGCTGTTTTAGGGAATAACCCTTTATGGGAGACGATATGTGCGGCGATAGCCGATAAGCAAGCGCCGCATTCACTAGCGGCGGTTTTGCCGCTCGATTGCCACTCTCTTTTTTGTCTTGAGTATGCGCATCGGATACTCTGTTTTTCCGGAACAGGCCTTGATGAATGTCCCTCATGCCGAAGTTGGAATGCGGAACAACATCCGGACCTTGTCTGTCTAGGCAATCAGACTGAAAATCCCGGAATTGCGGAGTGCAGATCCTTATTAGAGACTCTTTCACTTCAGCCTTTTATTGCTCCCTATCGTCTGGCGGTGATTTACGGCGCGGACAAATTATCTATTCCCGCAGCGAATAGCCTGTTAAAATTAACGGAAGAACCGCCGGAGCGGGGGCGTCTTCTTTATCTTGCGGAGCGGGATAACTTTTTAGATACCATGAGGAGCCGGGTTTGGATGTTTACGGCTCGCCCTGAAGGCGTTGATTGGCTCTCCGTTGTGCCTCCCGCGAGTGCGCTTGAGTGGGGGCAATGGTTTGAAAAGACGAAAAAATACACGAATCCGGAGTTTAAAGCTGTTGTTGAGGGATGGGGCAAAACATTGAGCGAGGGAGAGGGGTATCTAAAATTCTCCGATCTGCTGTGGGTTGCCGAACTGGCTGAAAAACGCCATCTTCCCGGTTCTTTAGTTCAAGATTTATTGTTTCTGGTCCTTGAGGAGGGAAATTTGAGTGAACAAATATTTAGCTGTATTCGGGAAGCCTAGGTTCCTGGGGATTTTACCGCTTCCCGAAGGCTTGCAATTAGCGAATCTATCAACCGTTATTGTAGAATCTCAGAGAGGAACGGAAACGGCAGTGCTGGTGGCTCCCTTAACCGAACAACAGGAGATAACCTACCGCAAGATTCGCACGGCTTCGGAGCATAGTGAAGGGCAGGTTCGCGGCGGAGAACTGGCTGTCACGGATTTGGAGTATGTCGGAATAGGTACGAGTGAGACGGAGGAGACGCAACAACAGCTTCGCGCTGAGGAGGAGGGGGTTTTAAGAACCTCACGGGAGATGCTGATTCCTCATAATTTAGAGATGAAGCTGATTGATGTGGAATATCTTCCCGATAGAAAAAAACTTTTTTTCTACTTTACCTCGGAGCAGAGGGTTGATTTCCGTGCTTTTGTACGAGATTTGGCCAGAGTTTTTAAAACAAGAATAGAATTGCGTCAGGTTGGTGTGCGCGATGAGGCCAAAATAATCAAAGGACTTGCGTCCTGCGGTCGAGAGTGTTGCTGCAGTTACTGGTTGAACCAATTTTCGCCCATTTGTATCCGCATGGTGAAAGAGCAGAATCTGGCTTTGAATCCGACGAAAATCTCCGGTGTCTGCGGGCGATTGATGTGTTGCATGTGTTATGAGCATAACAATTATAAGGAACTCTGGGTCGGTTTGCCAAACCCCGGTTCTAAAATCTCTACTCCTGCGGGCAACATCGTTCTCCTCGGAGTCGATTTGAGGAAAAAAGCAGTTCGTTGTTACATGCCCGGCAACGGCGAAGTTTTGATTCCGGTTGATCAATTCAATCACTTCAAAGAAACGTTGCTTTCCGGTGGAGAGTGGGTGTTTCAAAAAGAAGACGAAACAGACTCTCATCAGCCCCCGCTCTCCTCATTTCCTCCCTTGCGTGCGGAGAATGCACAAGGAGAGAAGAACAGAGGCAAAGAGCGTTCCAAAGAGAGAGGGGAGAGGGGTAAGCAACCTCTTAAACCGGCAGTGAAAAAAGATGTGTCCGCCGGATCGTCGGAGAGCAACGGCGCTAAAAAACCCGAGGGAGAAGGCGCGAAAAAAAATAGCAATAGGCGGAGGCGCCCGCAACCGAAAAAACAAGAGAACCATGGCGAAAAACAAAATAATAGTCCCACAGATTCAGTGGCGGTTGCTCCGGCATTGGGTGAGAATGAAAAAAATACGGCACCTACTGCGCGTAAAAAAAGAAAACGTCCCCGTCGAAAGACGGCGGGTAAGAATGAAAATGCTCCTTCAAACGGGGAGAACAAGGCGGTGTTGGAATAATGGCCATTTGGAGCGATTTTGTAGACAAGCTAAAGACGATCACGAATAAATGGTCGCAGGGAGTGTCCAATCTTTTTTCCGATAGCCCCTTGACCGAGGCTTTTTGGGAGGAATTGGAAGAACAGCTGATCATGGGGGACGTTGGGATTGAAACGACGGTATCTCTTTTGGCGGAGCTGAGGAAGCTTTCTGTGGATCGAAGGATAGCGAATACGCACGAATTAAAATCCGTCTTTGCGGAGTTGTTGATTGACAAGATGATGCAAGTCCCGCGTATGGGAGAGCCCTTGAATGTCAGTGAATCCCCGTCCGTCATTATGCTGGTCGGTGTGAATGGCAGCGGAAAGACGACGACAGCGGGGAAACTGGCCGCTCAATATAAGGGGGAGGGGCTATCCGTTGTTTTGGCAGCGGCGGATACCTTTAGAGCTGCGGCTATAGAACAGCTTAAAGCTTGGGGGGAAAAGGTGGGGGTGCGTGTCGTGGCCCAAAGCCAGGGAAGCGATTCCGCCGCAGTTGTGTATGATGCCATTCAATCGGCTCGTGCCTCGGGGACCCAAGTCGTTCTTGCGGACACGGCGGGGCGGTTGCACACCAAGGCCAATCTGATGGATGAACTCAGTAAGGTGAACCGAGTCGTTTGCAGAGAGATAGAATCGGGGCCGGCTGAAATCTTACTCGTTCTTGATTCTGTTACGGGGCAGAACGGCTTTTTACAGGCAGAGGCGTTTAATAAAGCGCTGCCTCTTTCCGGTGTTATTTTGACAAAATTTGATAACACGGCCAAAGGGGGGATCGTCATCAGTATCGCAGACAGACTTAAACTGCCTATTCGTTACGTTGGGCTGGGTGAAGGTGTGGACGATCTGATGCTGTTCGATGCCAAGGGTTATATTGACGCACTGCTTGGGATAGAGAACAAGGAAATCAATGCTGAATAACGGTGCGGATTTAAAGCCGTGTCTTAGTTTAAAATCAACGCTTCAAGAATCCATCCGCTCCCTCTTTTTTTATGGGGCGGAGTACCTTGCCGTATCTGAAGGAAGCGGAGAATTTTTATGCCACAAAGATGCGCTGATTGCCCTTTTAGAGCGGGGTGACGGGGTAGAATCGTTGGGGCAGCTTGTCCTTAAGAATGGGAGCGATTCGATAAAAGGGAAGATGTCTTTGGAGACGGAGCCTCTGGATAAACGGGTTCTTATTTTAGATTCAACGGGACTGCACTGCGAGACTCTTCTCGATTTTAGACAAAGCCGTTTGATTCAGAAAGAAGAAACGCTGCCCAGTTGGTGGGGAATTCCCCTTCCGATGTTGAAATATTCTAACCGGCAGGCTAAATTGAATCCAAGAGCGGGCGAATTGATTTCCGTTCATAGAGAGAACCTGGATCCTCTTGTTGCAAGGGCTATTGCGGATCGGGATATGGTTTTGCAATTGCCGGAGAGTTTCGGGGGCAAAGCTTTTGCCATGACGATGATTGATCGGGATGTCTTTTTTTTGGAGGATATCTCCGGTGATGCGGAGATGGCGGAAAAACTGGTTTGGTGGGCTGCCGTCGGCCGGGCTTTTGTTAATCGAATGGAAAAAAATGGTTTGATGATCCATCAGCATCAAGAGCCGGATTCCGTTCCGGAGGGCGCATTGGAGGTTTTGTCCTGTTGCTGGGAGGAAAATCCGCTCGGTTTTATCTCCATTACGCAGAAAGAACTTCCTTCGGAGATCGCAGACTCGAAGGCGGAAATACCGCAAAAAATAGGAAAAAAGAGGAAGACAACACATGAGGATACCGCTCGCAAAAAAACTGGTCGCACTTCTGTATCCGACGGGTGATACACAGCTGTTGGAACAAGCGAGGATTGATTTTTCCGATCGCTGGGGAACCATTGAAAGGGAGAGTGAACACACGCCTTTTTTGTGGACGGATTATTATGCGAGCATTGCTCCGGAGCTGACACGCTGTTTTTTTTCTTTTTCGGGGCTGTGGCCGGTGGGTGAACTTCCCGGATGGAAGATGGAGGCAATGGCTTTGGAAACGGCCAAAGGTGCCGTCAGAAGAATCAATATAGATCCCGGTTATGTGGACGGTGCCCGTCTCGTTTTGGCTTCATCTAAGAACAACGCACACCGTGTTTATCTTAGGGATGGTATCTTTGCCGAGGTAACGCTCTGTCGCCGAAAGGGAAAATGGGCATCGTTTTTTTATACCTTTCCCGATTTTACGAGCGGTCAATACAATAATTTTCTGGATTCCGTCCGATTGGACTGGAAGAAAGAAATGCGAATTTTAAGGGGGGACGATGAACGTTGATAGCTCGCTATGAGACCAAAGCGATGCAAGCCATTTGGTCAGATGAAAATCGTTTTTTAAAGTGGTTGGATGTGGAGATAGCAGCGTCTCAAGCGTGGATGGAGCAGGGACGTATCCCGAAAGATGCCTTTGATGCAATCAAAGAGAACGCTTCTTTCTCGGTGGACAGGATAGCGGAGATTGAGGCCGTTACCCACCATGATGTGATCGCATTTGTCAGTTCTGTGGCGGAAACGGTTGGGGAGTACGGACGGTATGTTCACCTTGGGCTAACCAGCAGTGATGTGATTGATACCGCTGCATCCCTGCTCCTTGCGGAATCGGTGGGAGTGATTCTTTCCTCTCTTGATAAATTGCAAAAAACGGTGGGCTCTCTGGCCTGGAAATACCGCAAGCTTCCCTGTGCCGGCAGAACGCATGGCGTGCACGCAGAGCCAACGAGCTTTGGGCTGAAGCTGCTGAACAGCTATGCGGAGCTGGGAAGAAACAGGACGCGGCTGGAGCAGTCACGGAGGGATATTTCCATCGGCAAATTATCCGGTGCCGTGGGGACCTATGCCAATGCTCCCTCATCCATTGAGCGGCGTGTGTGCGAGCTGCTCGGACTGACGCCCGACCCGGTTGCCACTCAGGTTATTCAACGTGATCGGCACGCCCAACTGTTTGCGGATCTTGCCCTTTGCGCCGGCGGTTTGGAGCGCTTGGCCACTGAAATTCGCCACTTACAGAGAACGGAACTCAGGGAGGCATCGGAACCCTTTGCCGTAGGACAAAAGGGATCCTCCGCCATGCCGCATAAAAAAAACCCAATTCTCTGCGAGCGTGTTTGCGGAATGTCGCGTCTCATCAGAGGCTACGCCCTTTCTTCGTTTGAAAATTTGGCTCTTTGGCACGAGAGGGATATCAGTCATTCCAGCGTCGAACGCGTCATTTGGCCTGATGCCTTTCATGTGATGCATTATATGATCCTCACGATGGACCGTGTGATGACGGGATTACAGGTAAACGAGGAGCGGTTGGAACAGAATCTCAACTTGACGAAGGGGCTTCTTTTCAGCGGAAGGATCCTGACGGTTCTTGTCGAGTCAGGAATTTCCAGGGAAGATGCGTACGCCATTGTTCAGGAAAATGCGATGAAATGTTGGGAAACGTCAACCCCGCTCGTTAAGCTTTTACGGGAGGACGCACGATTGAGTTCTTTGACAGATGCAGCTCTCGAATCTTACTTTGATATAAGCTATTATCTACGGCATGTGGATGAGATATTCGCCCGATTTCCGGAGATCGAAAAAAACAACACAGAGAAAAAATAACCTAGGAGGTGCTCAGGGTGAT
>JAGPAO010000084.1 GCA_018063805.1 Synergistaceae bacterium
GAACCGACTCTGCGCGATTTTGATGGAGGTCCTTTGTTTATCATGACGCTCTCCATTCCGGTTCGAAGCAACGGGAAGATAATCGGAGTCCTTGGTATCGATATAGATCTCAAGCCGATTCAAGAACGGGTGGCAAAAGTGCGGACAACGAAGAACTCCTCGCCTATTTTAGTGTCCAATGCGGGGCTTATTATTCAGGCGGACAACAAGGATATTATTAATAAAAACCTCAGTGTGGTGAACGCGAAGATGGAGCGGCTCCAGGACGTCCTATCTGCAATCCGAGAGGGGAAGGAATTAATTTTTTATGACTATTCCGTTGTTCTTCGGGACGAAGCACTGAGGACATATGCCCCTGTGAGCATTCCCAATATAGGAACGGCCCTTAGTTTTTTCAATATGACACCGAGAGCTGAGGCTCTTGCGAGTGCCACACGTCTTACCAATAACATTTTGGTGGCATTTATCATCGGTCTTGTTGCGATAGCCTTGATGGTGTGGTTTTTGGTGGCGCGTATTGTGAAACCGATCATTGCGATAACAGAGCGTATTCAGGATTTTGCAAACTTGAATTTTAACCCTGATCCTTCCAAGCGTTGGTTGATGGATTATAAGGACGAGATAGGGGATGTTGCGAAGGCATTCGGAACGCTGCAGCAGAATATTGTCATGATGTTGGTGCAGCTGGACGAAGAATTAAACCGTTTTTCCGATAACGCTCAGGCTTTGGCTGCGCTTTCTGAGGAAGCCGTTGCCTCTGCTGAAGAAGTGAAAGCCTCGCTGGATGAAGCGAGCTACCTCTCTGACTCCACCGCCTCCTCTCTGAATAGTACCAATAGTGCGGTAGAGGAGGTTTCTCAATCCGCCATTATGGCGGCAGGAGCTGTTACGGATGGTGCCGAAGCTTCAAATAAAACCTTTCAACTGAGCAGTGAGGTTTCCTCTCAAATGGATACGGTGGTTTCTCGCATTAATGACGTGAGCGATAAATCGAAGCAGAGCAACGAGAGTACCCGTAAGGTGGCGAATTCGGTTGCCGTGATCTCCAATTTTGTCAGTACGATCACGAGTATTGCGGATCAGACCAACCTTTTGGCTTTGAATGCGGCGATTGAGGCCGCACGCGCAGGGGAGTCGGGACGCGGTTTTGCCGTTGTCGCAGAGGAAGTGCGCAAGTTAGCCGAAGAATCCAATGCGGCCGCTAAAGAGGTGTCATCCCTTATCACGAGCCTGCAAACGGACAGTCATAACGCAGGGGTTATCATCAGCGAGGTGGAAGCGATTCTTGGGGACGCTGTCGTGATCACACACGAGGCAAAAGAGCAGTTAAACGAGAGTCTTCACCAGATAGAGTCCGTTAATTCAATCATGCAGAACATGGCCGGAACCTCTCAGCAGCAGGCGGATGCGAGCCAAAATATTGCCTCAACGGTGGCGAACATCACTCAAGCTAATGACAAGACGGTTGAGACCTTGGATACGATCAAGCGGGCTATGGATGAAACCGCTCATGGGAGTGAGCGTGTGGCTGAGGAGGCTCAGCAAGTGAGCGAGGGGGTAGGTAAATTACGCGCTATAGCGGATCAATTTACCTACGACAGGGAATGGGCAACAAAAAATGTTAAACAGGAAAATACAGGTTCCGGGTTAGTTAAAATAGGTAAATAAAAAGCAGCCCCCCTTTTTAGGGGGGCTGCTTTTTATTTACCTGACCGGGGACTAACAAAGTTTCAGGGCGAATCCGGCACCTCCTAGGTGTCTTTTCATGAGTCTGATTAAACCGTTGGTGTCTCTTCGTTCCAGTGCATCGACGATGGCGGTGTGTTCGTTAAGGCTTGGGTTTTTGGGGAAATCAAAATAATTATCATGAAGTGCGGTGAAAATCATTGTTTTTGAGAGTAAAATTTTGACATGCACGTTTAAAATGGAGTTTCCGCTCGCTTCTGCGATTAGGAGGTGAAATTTTTCGTTTGCTTCGAAGTAGCGCTCGTGGTTGTTTGTGTTATAAATTTTATTCTCTTTTTCCAGGCATTCCCGCAGTTGTGTTAATAAAATTGCCGTGACGTTAAATGCGGCTTTGTAGGTGGCCCAGCACTCTAATCTAGTTCGCATTTCAAAAGTATCGCGCACCTCTCGCTGGCTTGGGGATGCCACCCAAACGCCTTTGTTGGGGATAATCGTTACCCACCCATCGTTGCATAATTCGCGCAATGCCTCTCTGATAGGTGTGCGGCTTATTTGGAGTCGTTGTGACAGCGTTATTTCGGCAAGATGCTGCCCCGGTTTTAGCGTTTTTTGCAAAATCATTTGTTTGATTTCTTCGCGGGCAAAATCAACCATGCTTCTTGATTGGGGGTGTCTCATAACGAAAATCAACTCCTATTCTCGTTCCGTATGGAGAAATTAATGACGCCATAGATTTCTGTAGCTTGTGCCTGCAGCCTTTGTTATTATGCAATTCGCGCTTTTTATATCGCTGCTTTTTTCAGCAAGAACGATATCGAATGATGGTTTCATAAAAACATTTTCGGAATGAGCGATGTTCTGCGTCGGTATAAGAATTATAGTGGAGGCAGGGTATGATGCAAGAGCGAAATGGATTTTTGGGGTTGATTTTGCCGTTTTTATTATTTTTTTAAAAAATTAATATTTTTAATAAAATAACATTTGTGTAACTAGCATATATGCAAATACATATAATTGTTCTGGTGTGTATACAATTACATTGTGTAACAATTTAATTTTAAATGTTTTATGCTATTTTATTCAGCAATATTTATTATTGTTGTTTAATAATATATTTTTGTATGAATAGAAAATATTGACAACGAATTTGGCGATCGTGTATTCTCGCAAAGGTCGCTTCTAGCTAGAGACTTTCTTCTGTTCGAGTATATCTCAATTTGTGCGTCTTTCTGTTGATGTAAAAAATGCGTATTTCTAATTTATCTATCGTTTCATCTAGGAAATAGTCTTTTTTGTTCATGGGCTGTTGCTGTTGTTGGATGTTCAATACAGATGAAGAAATGGTGGTGTTTATTATGTCGACAAAGGAATTAAAACGAGAATTAGGCAAGAAGGAGCTTTTGGGAGTTGCGCTTGGGCAGGTTATTGGGGCCGGAATTATGGCTTTAGTTGGATACGGTATTGCGATGACCGGAAAATCTGTGAATTTAGCATTTGTTCTCTCCGCGGTATGGGTTATTCTTTTGAGTGTTCCTTGGATTTTTATAAGCAGCTGTGTTCGTCTTCGCGGTGGGGAGTACACTCAAGCGGCGGTGCTGTGCGGTGATCGTTTTGCCGGTTTTTATACTATGGTATATGTTGTTAGAAATATGCAGATGGCTGTTTACTCGCTTGCTTTTGCAAGCTATTTCATCTCACTTGTTCCCGGTGTCAACGCGAAGATTGTTGCCGTTGTTATCGCTACTTTTTTCTTTGCCCTTAATATTTTCCCCACTAAGTTTATGGCCGGTGTGCAGAATATTATGGTTGTTGTTTTATGTATGGCTATGGCTGCTTTTATTGTCTACGGTATGCCTCAGATTCAGCCGGGTTATTGGACGGGGCCGGATTTTATGCCAAAAGGCCTTGGCGGATTGCTCTCTGCTTCTGCACTTCTAACCTTTGCCACTTTTGGTGCAAACTCCATTTTTCAGTTGAGCGGGGAGTGTAAAAATCCAACGACGGATATCCCTTTTGTTTTGATCATCGCTACGATGGCTGTGGCCATTTTATACGGAGTTATCGCGATGGTGGCAGCCGGGGTCCTTCCTGTTACGGAAGTTGCGGGGCAAAATCTCTCCAAAGTGGCCGAAGCTATTTTGCCCAAACCAATTTTTCTCTTTTTTATCATTGGTGGGGCTTTAGGTGCTTTGGCAACGTCTTTAAACGCAACGATCGCATGGGTTACAAAACCGCTTATTCAAGCTTGTGAGGATGGCTGGTTGCCAAAAAAATTAGCGTATCTACACCCGCAATATAAGACGCCGATCTTTTTGCTCGCTATTTTTTATGTGGTAACCGTTGTGCCAATTCTTCTTGACGTCAATATGGACGCCATTACCAGCAGTGTTTTGATATTGATGTATGCTTGCATGGTTATGACCTCTATTGCAACGGTGCGAATCCCGAAACTTTTTCCTGATCAGTGGGCAAGATCTCCGTTTAAGTGTTCTCCTGCAATCCTGTGGTTTTTCTGTATTCTGTCCGCTATCGTTTTGTTCGTCCAAATCTACTATAACCTCCCGTTTATCAGTACGAATTTGCGGATTGCAAATGCAGTCTTGCTCTTTGTTGCTCTCGGTTATTCAACGTATCGTTATAATTCCGGTGCGGTAAGGATGGATATAAGCTATGAAGATGACTAGTGACTAGAATTTACAGTTATCTTAAATCGTAATTGGTATAAAAAATAAAAGGAGTGATTTTATTATGATCGTCGGATGCGTGAAGGAAATTAAAAAACATGAGTATCGGGTGGGGTTGACGCCGGATAATGTGCGGGATTACGTTGCTCATGGGCATATGGTCATAATGGAAAAGGATGCAGGCGCAGGTTCCTCTTTTACGAATGAGGAGTATTCTGCTGCGGGGGCTATGATAGTCAATAGCGCTGCCGATGTTTGGGCTAAGGCAGAAATGATTGTTAAAGTTAAAGAGCCGCTGGAGCAGGAATATTCCTTGATGCGTAAGGGGCAGATTCTTTATACCTATCTGCACCTTGCTGCGGATAAGAAGCTGACGGATGCCGTTCTTTCCTCCGGGGTAAAAGCGGTTGCCTATGAGACGGTTTCCGATAAAAACGGAGGTTTGCCCCTGTTGACACCCATGAGCGAGGTGGCAGGGCGTTTGAGCGTGCAGGAAGGGGCAAAGTATCTTGAGAAACCGTTTGGGGGGCGCGGCGTTCTTTTAAGCGGTGTGCCCGGTACAAAAAAAGGCAAGGTCGTTATTTTAGGCGCGGGAGTTGTGGGTTCTAATGCCTGCAAAATAGCCGTTGGTATGGGAGCAGATGTCACGATAATGGATATTAATCTTGATCGCCTTCGCTACTTGAATGATATTTTCGGGGCGCAGGTGCAGACAATGTACAGCTCAGAAGCAAATATCCAGAATGAGCTTGCCGAGGCGGATCTGGTCATTGCAGCCGTTTTGATTCCGGGGGCTGCCGCACCGAAACTGGTGAAGAAAAGCTACCTTAAAAATATGAAACCGGGGAGCGTTATCGTGGACGTTGCCGTTGATCAAGGTGGTTGCTGTGAGACAACACGCGCAACGTATCACGACGACCCGGTGTTTGTCGTTGACGGAGTGGTTCATTATTGTGTCGCAAATATGCCGGGGGCGACTCCGCGGACATCGACAATTGCCCTTACCAATGCAACATTACGCTATGGACTTTTGATCGCGGATCATGGGCTCGAGGATGCGTGTAAAAAAGCCCCCTTTCTCGTTGGTGGCGTCAATGCGTATCTTGGGAAATTAACCTGCAAGCAAGTGGCAGACACCTTTGGGATGGATTATTTCTGTTATGACGACTCATTTAATTGATTTTTGATAGGAATAGTTTGTGCTTGCTGATTATTTCATTAGGGAATGAACAGAAATAAGAGAAAGTGAGGTTTTTTTATGAGCTTTTCCGGAGGCCACTGGGGCAAATTGCTGCGAGTTAACTTAACAACAAAGGAAATTAAAGTAGAAAAAATTGCCGATGATGTCTTGAAGAATTTTGTGGGTGGAAACGCACTGGGGGCAAAGATATTATATGATGAAGTTCCGGCTCATGCGGATCCGCTTGGTCCGGACAATAGACTTATTATTTCCACCGGACCTTTAGTCGGGACAAGGATTCCCTGTACAAGCCGGATGTGTGTCACCACAAAATCCCCTCAAACGGGCTGCGTGGCTAGTTCTTTTTCCGGAGGCTATTTTCCCGTTGAGTTCAAGTGGGCAGGTTATGATGTGTTAGTTATAGAGGGTGTATCGGATAAACCAGTGATGCTTGTGATCCATGACGAAAAAGTCTCACTGCGCGATGCCGAAAAGTATTGGGGATTGAATGCACTTGACGTACAGACGTACATTAAAGAGGATCTGGATGATTGGAATTATCGTATTGCGACCATAGGACCTGCAGGAGAAAATAAGAGTTCCATGGCCTGTATTATCAACGAAGCGAGAGCTGCGGGGCGTAAAGGTGTCGGAGCCGTGATGGGAAGTAAAAAACTTAAGGCTATCGCTGTTCGCGGAACTCAGAAAGATGTACCTGTAGCGGATAAAAAAATGCTTCAAGGTACAATTATCGAACAGCTGGGTCATTTGAAAAAAAGCCCCATTGCGTATCCTATTTTTTCTAAAACGGGATCTGCGATGGCGACGGACGCGACCACAGAACTAGGTGTTTTTCCTGTGATGAATTATCTTGAGGCAGGGGATGCTCAATGGGGAGAAATCTTGGGGAGTAAAGCTTTCGCAGATAGCATTGTGACTAAAAACCCTTGCTATAACTGCCCGATGGCATGTAGTCAGGTTCGATTGGTAAAAAAAGGGCACTATGCGGGAATCGCTTCGGAGGGACCCGAGTACGAATCCGTGTATTCCCTTGGCTCTGTCGTTGGGATAAAAGAGACTTCGGCAATAATTGCCGCTGATCGTCTTTGTGATGAACTTGGGCTTGATTCTATATCCGCGGGAGTGACTGCTGCTTTTGCAATGGAACTTAACGAAAAAGGTCTTTTTACCGACATGGACGGGCTTGAGATGAGATTCGGGAATGATCTTGCGTTTATGGAATTTTTGAGAAAAATAGCGTATAAAGAAGGAACGATTGGTCGTATTTTTTCAGATGGGACCAAAGCAGCTGCGGATAAAATAGGAAACAACACCAAAGACTATGCCATGCAGGTTAAAGGACTTGAGTTGCCGGCTTATGATGTGCGCGGTTTAAAGGCTCATGGTTTAAACTATGCGACAAGTTACACGGGGGCGGACCACTGCCGCGGTTTTGCATTTCAGGAGGTTTTCGGAATTCCCGTTCCTCATGCTGTAGAGCGTTTGAGCCTTGAAGGCAAGGGGAAGCTTGCAAAGTTTAACCAGGATTTTTGTGGAGGAGCTATTGATATTCCTATTTTTTGTCATTTCACCGTTTTATTGGGTTGGCCTGAAGTTGCGCATGAATTAGCGGGAAAATTTCTTACGGCGGTGACAGGATGGGGTTATTCGGCTGAAGATGTGTGTGTGTTAGGAGAGCGTCTGACCAACTTGACGCGCATGTTCAACGTTAGGGAAGGTTTTTCCCGAAAAGATGATTCACTCCCCAAACGTTTAAGAGAGGAACCTCTGAAAAAAGGTCTCTCAAAAGGGGAGGTGCTCAGCCAACGGGATTTGGATACCATGCTGAACGAATACTACGAAGTTCGCGGATGGACGGAAGATGGTATTCCTACACCTCAAAAATTAAACGAGCTTGGGCTTCAGTTTACGCTTAAAGATCTGCCTGGCTCGTAACGATGGTATTTGTTTGTGTCCGTGTGCTTGGTCCTTTAGAAGATCTTTTTGGAGGACGAGAGTTAGTCATAGATGTTCCAAAGGGCAGTTCTGTTGAAAATCTTTTGTGTCTCATTGAGGCCCGTGGCGGCGAAAAGATGCAGACGCTTATGTATTGCAATAATGGTGTGCGCAATGAATGGGTTCGTATCTTACTCAACGGCAGAGATATTCGTTTTTTAACCGAAGAAAAACTTTTTTTAGAGAAGGATGATGTGGTTCATATCATGCCTACTTTAGGAGGAGGCTAACCGCATTTTACAATTGTTGGAAAGGAGTGTTGATGATGACTAATACGCGCAAACGGATATTGTTGACAGGCGGGACACAGGGGATTGGGGAGGCTTTGCTGCACCTGTTAGCGGAGCAAAACTATGAGGTTCATTTTACCTATCGGAGCTCGGCGCAAAAAGCAGAGGCTCTCTGTGCGCGTTACCCCGGTCAAGTTTTTGCGTATAAACTGGATCAGGGTGATCCGAAAGCCATTCAGTCCGCAGCATTTTTAAATGCATTTGATTGGGACGGGGTCGTCTTTAATGCGGCGTTGGGGTCTGCTACAGTTACTAAATATGCCGATCAAGGCGATGATTTTGGGGCTGCCAACGATGAAGCGATGCTCAAAGTGAATGCAATGGGTCCGCTTTGGATCTATAAAGCGATCAAGAATTCTTTGTTGAAAAAAGACGCGCCCACTAAGCTTGTTTTTATCTCCTCCGTAGGCGGAGGCGTCGCGGCTTTTCCCAAGTTTACCCTCAGTGATGGTATGAGCAAAGCGGCGGTGAGTTTTTTGGCAAGGCAGCTTGCTGCAGAAAACACACAAACCCCCATCGATGTTTTTACTATTTGTCCGGGTGCGACGGAAACACCGATGTTTAAAGCCAGTTCGCTGGATCATTTAAACGCGGATGAACGCAAGGAATTTGAGCGAACGCTGCCCAAACAGCGATTGATTCAAGCGAGTGAAATCGCTTATTGGGTCGCACAGTTATTGCGGCCCGAATCGACCGTGATGCACGGTTGCTCCATTGATGCCTCAATGGGGTTAGGGGTGCGACCGGGGCTTATGACGGAGATGCCCCATCACTGAGTAGCACTCAAAACGAGGGGCAGGCGATTTTTTCTCCTGCCCCAAGCCGTAACGTTTTTTATATGAGAGGAAGTGGATTTTATGTCTATGAAACAGTTGCTTTCGAAGCGGGGAATGGCTAACGTTAAAGATATGCCGATGTTGGTTCACGC
>JAGPAO010000224.1 GCA_018063805.1 Synergistaceae bacterium
ACGGGAGAGGATGGTTGCGTTCCAGCATTTATTGGACGCACGGCGAGCGATCCACGGTCTTGTGGATCCGGTTAATGATGTCTACAGGGTTTCTGAGAATACACCGCCGCTTGGGGTGTCCCCTCCTTCTGTGGAAACGTATCAACCGATTTTGCCTCCTCCTCCCAAGCCTCTCCTTATTTCTGCTCCTCAATCGGAAGGAGTCCTCCGTAAAGAGGTTGATGAAATTCGAGAGACGCTGCTTAAGGTAATGAACCGTTTGGATGAAGGCGTTGTGAGCAGTGCGCCCCTCATCCCTGTGGAGGATATTGACCCCGAAGTCGTGCCGCTTTTAAGGGGGGATGTTGATCGGCAAACAGCGCTTGAAGTATCGGAAGAATACCGAAAAATGGGAAAAGCAATGCCGTTCAGAGACTGGCTGGCGAATCAAATCCCCGTGATGGGATCCAATTCATCGGAATCTCTCGGAGGTAAAAGAGTCCTTTTTGTGGGCCCTACAGGAGTGGGTAAAACCACAACCATTGCGAAACTGGCGGCCATGCAATCGCTTTGGGAGGGCAAACGAGTTGTATTGATCACTGCGGACACCTATCGTATTGCGGCGGTGGAACAGCTCCGAACGTATGCGAAAATCCTGGGGATACCGATAGAAATTATCTTTTCCCACGAAGAAGTAAAAGCCGCTATGAAAAAACATTCGGAGGCGGATTTATTTCTTTTGGATACAGCCGGTAGGAGCCACCAAGATGGGAAAAGAATGGATGAATTAAGAGAGCTCTATGAGGCTTTTTCGCCGGATGCGGTGCATTTGGTGCTCGCCTCCAATATCAAATACAGAGATATGCTGGATGTTGTTGATCGAATGGGGATTATACCTCTATCCGCTCTACTTTTTACTAAATTGGATGAAACATCGACTTACGGTCCTATACTGAATATACTCCGAGATTTTGACCTTCCCGTATCCTTTTTTACAGTGGGTCAGAATGTCCCTAACGATATAGAGGTAGCCCGCGGCGACAGATTGGCGGATTTTCTTTTAGGGGTAAAACCCATTGAGGGGCGGTGATGGTATGAATCCTTCTACTCATCCTATAATTCCCGTTGAGATGGATCAGGCTGCTGCACTGCGCTCTCTTGTTGCCGATAGACAGCAGAGCCAAGATGCACCTAATCGAATATCGGGCATGCGTTCCATCGCCATCCTCAGCGGCAAAGGCGGGGTTGGTAAAACCAACGTGGCCGTGAATTTAGCTCTTGCTCTCGGGGAACTGGGGCTGCGCACCGCTGTCCTTGATGCCGACCTTGGACTGGCGAATGTGGATGTTTTGCTGGGCGTGGTTCCTAAGTTTAATTTGGGGCACGTTTTGCGCGGAGAAAAAGAGATGAAAGAAATCGTTTTGGCGGTGAATTCAAAAGTTTCTATTATTCCCGGAGGATCAGGATTGAGAGAGTTAGCCGATCTGGATGATCAAAAACAATCCTGGTTTATTGAAAAACTTTCCGCCTTAGAAGAGGATCTTGATATATTAATTTTGGACACAGGAGCCGGTATTCAGCGCAACGTCCTTGCTTTTGCTATGGCGGCAGACAGAACAATCCTGCTGACCACTCCGGAACCGACTGCCATTAGGGATTCTTACAGTGTTTTGAAAAGTCTCTGTCAGGCATCTAAGGGGAATTTGGAAATAGGGCTCGTCGTTAATATGGCTACGGACGACGCAGAAGCGGAGTCGGTGGCGGAGAGAATACGAGTTGCAGCGGCTCATTTTCTTGGTTTTACCCTGCCTTATTTAGGGTGTATCTGGTGGGATCAGGCAGTCAGGGATGCAGTAAAACAGAGAAGCCCTTTCTTGTTGGTTGATGGGAATACAGTGGCTTCTCGTTCAGTCCGAGTCCTTGCGTATCAGCTTATTGAGGGTGTGCCTGCGGCGGAACCGAAGGATTCATGGGGCAGAGGAATAAAAACTTTCTTATTCCGCTTAGCAAGACAATTAAATACGAAGGGCTGAGCTTATGTCGGGAAAACAGAGTGTTGAACTCGCCTCCAGATTTAAAATTGGGACAAAGGTCGATATATCCATTAATGCGGGGCTTTATAAGGGAAGATATGCCTCCAGAGTGGAAGATTCAAAAGGGGATGATCTCCTGTGTCTGGCCCACCCTCTTTTAAAGGGCGTTCTCCTGCCCGTTTACAGGGATATGAGCTTCCTCATGAATGTGGAGGATGGGACGGCGGTTTATGAGTATGAAATGACCGTTACTCGCATTGATTTGAAAACAGGAGTTCCTCTCTTATGGGCTCAAATCGATGGGCAGCCGATGAGGATTCAAAGACGCCGTTTTCTGCGGGTGGATAGCTTTTGGACGGTAAAGATTTTCCCGCTTCAGGTGGAAATTGAAAAACCGATGCAGGGGCAATGGTTTGATGCGAGGGTTGTCGATGTCAGTTTGGGAGGTTACCGCTTTAAAGCACCTTATAAAGGGGAGATCCAGCAGGGGGATCGTTTTTTACTCGACTTTATGCTTGCCGGAAAGAAATACTATATCGAAGGCAGGGCATCCAGAATCAGAGTGGAAGAAAATAGTTGGGATGTAGGAGTGGAGTTTGACATGCTTCCAAGAAGTGTGGAGCGGGCACTCTTTGAATATATACGTCAGCAAGAAATGATGGGGCGTGG
>JAGPAO010000225.1 GCA_018063805.1 Synergistaceae bacterium
AACGGACGCGTGTGCTGTTAGGTACCAGATCATCAGTACCCGAAAAAACCTGAACCAACGTTGTTTTTTCACTCAAAGCGGTGACTCTGCCTCGACGGATACGCCCATCAGGGGATCGCACATCGACGAGTTCTCCGTAAAACGCATCCACGGAGCCCTCTACAAGAATGAAGGGACCATTGACTTCTAAAACACCAATATATTCAGCCTGAGCCATTTTATCGTCCCCCCTGTTCCCGCGTTCTTTCCGTGCCTACACGGTCAAAATGGGCATCCAGCACGCGGCGAGCCCTTTCGAAAGAGGACGTATCCTCTGCATCAAGTTCTCTTAAATGCGTGATCGCTTCAACAGCATCCCCTTCGCGGATCAGAGAGATGGGGATACCCTGTCGAACCAGCTCCATGCCCCTGTCGTAGAAATGCATGATCATCTCCAAAATAGCGAAACCCTTTGCGGGAGGCGAATAGGAGTCTGAACCGAAGGCTGCTTGCTGTAAATAGCCGTTTTTGACGAGAAAAGCGGTAAACGCAAGCAAACGCTGATCGTCGGGCAGAACGTCCTCACCGACAAGGCGGATAACTTGTTGCACTTTTTCGTCTTCCAGCAGGATTTGGCGGGCTTTATCCCGCAAATCTCCCCACCTTGGATCGACGTGGGATCCAAACCAATTCTCCACTTCTTGTGCGTACTCGCTGTAAGAGTCGAGCCAGGAGATGGCCGGAAAATGGCGAGCGTTTGCCAAGTTTTTGTCCAATCCCCAAAAACAGCGGATAAAGCGCTTTGTGTGCCGCGTAACGGGTTCCGTAAAATCTCCGCCGGGGGGGGATACCGCTCCAATGATGGTGATACTCCCCGTCTCTCCGCCAAGCGTTTCCACGCGTCCGGCGCGCTCGTAAAAAGCGGCCAAACGGGAGGGTAAGTAGGCCGGGAATCCCTCTTCTGCCGGAATTTCCTCAAGCCGCCCGGATATCTCTCGCAGAGCCTCGGCCCAGCGGGAGGTTGAATCCGCCATCAAAGCAACATCGTACCCCATGTCTCGGAAATACTCCGCAATAGTAATGCCCGTATAAATGGAGGCTTCTCTCGCGGCAACAGGCATGTTGGATGTGTTGGCGATGAGAATGGTGCGCTCCATCAGCGGACGCCCGGAACGAGGATCCTCCAGAATGGGAAACTGTTCGAGAACATCCGTCATTTCGTTTCCTCGCTCGCCGCAACCGATGTAAACGACCACTTGAGCTTCACTCCATTTGGCGAGCTGGTGCTGTGTTACAGTCTTACCCGTTCCGAATCCACCCGGAATGGCTGCGGTGCCTCCCTTGGCAATGGGGAAAAGCCCGTCAATGACGCGCTGCCCCGTTACCAATGGTTCGTTTGGAAGGAGCCGATCCCTATAAGGACGTGGTGTGCGCACGGGCCACCGTTGGACGAGGGGGATGTCCACTTCTTTTCCGAGCGGTGGTCGGATACGTGCGACAATGCCGGAGGAGGGGATGTTTCCCTCTGAGGCGATCCATGTGATTTCTCCTTCCATGTCAGGTGGAACCATGACGCGATGCAGTAAAAGGGGTGTCTCTTGTATCGTTGCGAGGACACTGCCGGGGGAAACGATATCTCCTGTTTTTACAACGGGCGTTATTTCCCAGACTTTGTCAGGATCGATCATCGGAACTGTCACTCCAGGGGTAATGTACATCCCTGCTTTTTCGAGAAGAGCGCTCAAAGGGCGTCCAATACCGTCGAAAAATCCCCCGATGAGTCCGGGACCAACAGAAACAGAGAGCGGTTCTCCTGAACCGATGATATCTTCACCGATACGAAGTCCCTGTGTTTCTTCATATACTTGTAGTGTGGCATTATTTTCTTCCATACGGATAATTTCACCGAGAAGATGTCTCTCTCCCACGGTTACCATTTCGCGCATGGCAAAATCCCTCATCCCCGATGCTTTGATGACGGGGCCGTTAATCTGATTTATCTTTCCTGTTTTTGATAGATCCTGCGCACTGTTCATGGCCTAACTCCCTTCACTAAAGCACAGCCAAAAGGCGGTCGGCCAACAAGTCGGAGGTTTCTTGCGTCTGTGATTGCCAGTCCATATTCACTTGTCGCTTCTGATCATCGGAGAGCACCCAACAGCCGCCCAAAATAGGAGCGGGAGTCGGGTCAAAGATGATTTTTATTTTAGGCGCACGGATTGCCGCTGCTTGTATCACTTGTTCGCCAAGAGCTGAATCTTGAGCGGAAAGTCTTAGGTGCAACGGTTCCCCCCCCTTAAGTTGGCGAGCGGCTTGGAGTGCTAACCCTGCCACTATTTCCGGGTAGTCCGATCGCCCCCTTAATTTGATCAGTCCATCTTGAAAAAGTCCCTGAATCTGAGAGAGCAAACGGTTCTGTAAGCGGAGAGCCTCCATTGATTTTTCCCTATCTGCGGCAAGAACTTGCCGTCTGCGGATATCCTCCGATCGGGTTTTGGCATCTTGCTCAATCACTTTTGCCGAACGTTCCAGTTTCTCCGCCTCTTTTTGAACCCAGTCATCCGCTTCTTTGCGAGCATTGGCCAATAGAACCGAACGCTGCCCATTTGCGCGATCGATAATAATATTCTGTAGAACGGAAATTTTTTCAGTTGATATATCGTTCATCCCATTTTCACCCCAATGGCGTCCCGAAC
>JAGPAO010000226.1 GCA_018063805.1 Synergistaceae bacterium
GTTGAAAATTTTAGTGATTAATCCCGGTTCTACCAGCACGAAAATTGCTTTGTTTGAGGATGAACTTCAGTTATGGAGCGAAACCCAGCGTTATGAGACGGAGGAGCTGGATCTGTATCCGACAATGGAGGAGCAGGAATCCTTTCGCTTTGGTGCCATCAGCAGCATTTTAGAGGAACAGGGTGTGGCTCTGTCCGAACTGGACGCGGTAGTGGGGCGAGGCGGCTTACTGCGGCCTTTGGAAGGAGGAACGTACGCGGTCAACCAGACCATGATCGCAGAGCTTCTTTCGTGTGAATGGGGCACACATGCCAGTAATCTGGGGGGGCCTCTTGCCTATCGTTTTGCTCATTTGGCGGGGAATAAACCTGCCTTTATCGTGGATCCCGTTGTGGTGGATGAAATGACGCCGGAGGCGCATCTCTCCGGATTGCCTGATTTGCCGCGCCGCTCTATTTTTCATGCCTTGAATCAAAAGGCGGTGGCCTACCGTGCGGCAGCGGCTCGCGGAGGATCCGTCGCGGATTATAACTTTATTGTCGTGCATATGGGGGGCGGGGTCAGTGTGGGGGCTCACAGACGAGGGCGCGTGATCGATGTCAATGATGCCCTTGGAGGCACAGGCCCAATGTCTCCGGAGAGAGCCGGATCTCTTTCCGGCGCGGCGTTGACGGATCTTTGTTTTTCCGGGAAACACACGCATCGGGAAATCAATAAAATGCTTGTGGGGGCGGGTGGTTTTGTCGCCCATCTTGGGACGAATAACTTTCTCTCTGTGGAGCAGCAAGTGAACGCTCAAAATGAGGAGGCGTGCCTTGTCTTTGACGCCTTTGTGCTCCAAGTGGGAAAGGAAATCGGCGGTGCTGCTGTAGCTCTGCAGGGAGAAATCGATGCCATTTTGTTGACGGGTGGATTGGCTTATAGTGATTTGCTCTGCAGGCAAATTCGCGATCGGGTGGCGTGGATTGCCCCCGTGGAGATTTTTCCGGGCGAGGATGAAATGCGGGCTCTTGCGGAGGGTGTGTTGCGGGTTTTTCTGTGCGGAGAGGCACCGAAGCAGTATTAAAACAGTACCTCTCCTTAAGGACTTCTATCGGGCTTGAACCTGCATAATGCGCCCGTCTTCCCACGTCAGGGTGATTTGATAACGGCCGGAATTGGAATCCGCATACTTAGGTTCGATCCACAGAGAAAGGAACGTGGTTCCTTTTACAGGGACGGAGATCGAGCCGTCTTTCTCGTTGAGTAGCGGTGTGTCCTGTTTGGTAACGCCGACGAGCCAGTTGGGCGAGTTGTAGTCCGTATCCCAGATGTATTTATGGTTGATGTCTTGAATGGAAACACCGGTCAAGATGCCTTTCCCTTGAATAGTAAGATCAAAGCGCAAGTCGGCATTTAAATTTGAGCCGGGAGTTACACTTGGACCGACGAAGTCATATCCGCTGACGCCTTTATAATCAGCGGATATGACTTTTAATGTTGAATCGGAGTGAGCCGTCAGCGTAATGGCGCGCTCCATAATTCTTCCGTCAGCCAGGGTGGCAATGAGCTTGGAGCGAGTGCTCGCTTTCCCCAGCGTGCCGTTGTTTTCCAGCCAAAGATAAAATGTTCTTACTCCCTTGATGGGGATGCGCACATTTCCATCGGGGAAGCTGATTAGCTTCTTGTCGGTCCCGGTTACGGCAAGTATCGGGAAGGGGCTCTCGGGAAGCGTATCCCACTCTCCGCTATCACCTGCGGTATTGGTTAGGCGAAAGCCGGTGATCATTCCATTTGCTCGAATAAGAGCAACAACAATGCTATCGTTGACGCCGTTTGGTTTTATTTTAGGTCCTGGGCCGACAATATCCTTTGATCCCGGTCCTAAGAAGATCGCGGATATGATCTCTGCGGAAGGGGTTTTAGTTGTCTCCTGTCTTAGCGGGGGTTGAGCCACGACGTTTGTCTTTGCTCTGACAACGCTACCGCCCATAAAATAAACGGTCACTTCGAATTCTGCGTTTTTTGATAAAACAGATGCCTGGTCATTAACCCACAAACTGAGCTGGATACCGAAGAGGAAGAAGAGGTTTTTCATCCCCGTGTCATCGTTTAGGATTTCCCCTGTCTTGCTCTGAACGAGGAGTACGCGATGCCCCGCATTCGCATTCGTATCCCAGGTTTGCCCGTTGGACAGGTTTTTTAGCTGGATCTGAGAAATGATGCCCACCCCACGGAGGGAGAGAAAAAAGTTGACATCCGGTTTGCCATCGGGCAGGAGGGAGCGCCCTTCTCCGACGATATCCGCCTGTTTTTCCTTGACGAAGGAAAAAGAATCCACCTGAACACTCGCAAGAGCTGTCTGCTGGGAACAGAGGGCGAACAGGAGGCCAAGCAAAAGAATAACACAATATAATTTAGCTCTCATGAATAATCCCCCTGTCCTGTCTGTGAACGATAACATCAACGGATTACCCGAGATTACCAGCTTAAAACCTGCTGGGTTTCCTCTCCGTCATCCCAAAAGAGAGTGAGCAGATACCGTGCTCCTGTCTTTAAAAGGGTCCCGTTGTCCTCTGCAATCAGTTCAAAATCAGCCGTATTTTTTATGGGAATATTGACACTGCTATCGGCTCGGTTGAGTAGCTTGGCTTTTTGTCTTACCCCCAGAATGGGGCGGTTGTTTTTGGGGA
>JAGPAO010000227.1 GCA_018063805.1 Synergistaceae bacterium
GTTGCAAGAAGAGGAGCCATTGCCGCCTTCCCCAGACATCGGCGCACAACTATTTTATAACTGCTGGCACTGAGGATAAAAAGACAAATACCGCTTAGTATCCAAGAAATCATCGGATCAATACCAAAATAGACGCCTACCCAGTAACTGACATACATGGCGACCATTAAAAACTCTCCATGGGCAAAGTTAATAATATCCATAACGCCCCAAATAAGGCTGAGCCCGGCGGCAACCAAGGCGTAAATAGCACCGCTCATAAGCCCGTCAACCACAACTTGAAGAAAATGCTGCAACGCGCCACACTCCTTCCTTTTCCGGAAAAAGCCGAGTGTGAGAAACACACTCGGCTTTTTCTTCAATACAAATCAGCTCTTTTGATTACTTCCTTTTGTTCCAAGCGGGAATGGGGTACACAACCTCCGCATCAGAATAGTTCAGGGGGAATATGGTTCCGTATTTTTGCCCCTTGATCTGAGTGATAACGGTGAGGGCCTTTTCGTTTTGCCCGCCGGGAACAAAATCCACCTTACCGCTTAAGGATAGAGGCGAAATAAACGTGTTATCGCGAAGAACTTTCGCCACCTTCTCCGTGTCCAAAGCCCCCGCTTTTTCAATTGCCTGGGCAAGCACATGCATCACAACGGCCTCTTGAATGGAATCGGAGTCGAGAGGAAAGCCTGTTTTTTTCTTGTAAACCGCTTCAACCTCTTTTGCCAGCTTCATATGCTTGAGGGCAAGCTCCGGTGAATAGCCCATACCACCCATGAAGTAGTCGCCATCCGCACCAAGCTCCTTGGCAATTGCGGGGCTCTGATAACCGGTGCAATAGTTCAGCACCATCTTCGGCAGCCAGTTTGCCTGTTTCATGGTTCGAACCCAGAGGGAGTAATCTCCGCCCAACGCAGCGCCGAGCACCAAATCGGGATTGGCGGCCTTAAGCGTCTGGACTTCGCTGTTCATGTTAGTAGCGCCAACCGTAAAGGGAACATCCGCCACAACCTTGAGCCCAATGGCGGCCATGGCTTTTTTCCCCTCTTCGGCTGCGTGTTTGCCAAATTCTGAGTTTTCATAGATAAACCCGACGGTCTTGATATTCGCCTTCTTATCCTTATTCATATAGACAACATAATCAGCAAATTCCTTGGATTCGATGCTGTCGGTAGCAGCCGTGCGAAAGAAATATTTGAAATTTCTCTCCGTAAGTGCCGCAGAGCTGGAAGCACCGCAGAGGAAAAGGCGCTTCATTCTTTCGGCAACGGCGCTTGCCGGCTTGCTTGCGGAGCTGTTATAAGAACCGATGATGGCGAAAACCTTCTCTTGATTGTAAAGACGCTCCGCCTCGGATTTTGCGACATCGGGTTTGCCTTGATGATCGGCGGCAACGACGACAAACTTATATCCGCCGAGAACGCCCTGCTTATCCGCGAGGGGAAATCCTTTAATGTTGTACTTATTATTGATGACCTCAACGACAGCTTCGACTGCAGCCTGACAGTTCTGCCCGGATACGGCAGCCGGCCCCGTTAAGGGAAAAAGAGTTCCTATTTTGATGATTTTTTCCTGTGCGAATGCAATACCGGAGAGAGAAAAGAGCAGCGACAAACAAAGAACGGAAAACAAGAGAGAACGAATCTTACCCTTCATAAAAACACCCCGCCTTATAAAAGTATGTGCTATGCTTCTGCATAGTATAAGTTGTGATGTATACACCGTCAATGGATACAGTGCATTCAGCAGTCTTTTCCCTCTTTATCCACCATGATTTGCATGTTTTTTTATTAATAAACATAATTTAATAAGGGGATGACCCAAAGTGGAGATTATTCACAAATATGCTTTTTTATTTTTTTTATCGTTGGTTTTTATACCCAACACTCATCTTACCCAGAGTTATGCGACCAATCCCCCTATCTATTCGAATAAACACATTAAAACGAGTGCATACGATGTCACTCAAGTGCATCAAACAAAAGAGGAGTGGCAACGCCAGCTTGGAGCCCTTCTTGAGGAGAAACAGGACGAGCTTACGGCAAGCCTTGTCTGTGTTTTCCCCCCGATAGAAAAGAAAAAAAGCGTCGAGACACGGGTCTATTTCCTTCCCAAAGAGGGCCCGTTATCCTACGGCGTGTCGATCCTATTGAAAGGCTCCCTCCCCTCAGAGGTTGCATCTTTTAAAGAGAGGCTCTCCGGATTTATCGTCGATAGCGGGGATTTATACGCAACCGCTGTTACCCGGGACAACGAGGGAAAAGAACTGATATCCGTTATTACAGCAAGCCAAGGGAGACCCATTCTCTGGTATCTCGACCCGCTGCTCCACTGTCGCTTTGCCGCGACGGGAGATATTCCCCCTCTCCCCCAGGAAAATGCCCGCAAAGGACACGCCGCTTGAAACTAAAAAGCGCGGCGGGCCGCGTTTATTCAGAACAAAAAAGTACCCACAGAGGCACAAATAGGGTAAGATAGGGGTTCATCAGTGGTTTAAATTTGAATCCTTTATACTCCTATTTGCGAGGCGGCGATGATACGATGATTAATATTACGATTAACAACAAGCATATAGCAGCTCCCCCCGAATCCACCATCCTCCAAGCAGCCCGATCTGCGGGGATTCACATCCCGGTGCTCTGCGAATTCCCCGCTCTTGAAACG
>JAGPAO010000228.1 GCA_018063805.1 Synergistaceae bacterium
CTTTACCGCTGTCCGATTCCTCTCGGATTAATAACTGCTCTATGTCTCGCCCCATACTCTTAGCGTAGGATTCGAAGAGCGCTCTTTCGGCATCAATATCCCCCTCTGAGCGCGGTACCCAACGGTACAATTGCGGGATCCAATCCTCAACCCAAAGGGAACACAACTGCTGTTGATCCGCCCAGATAATAAGCCCAGATCCGTTGACTTCCGACACAAAAGCAAGCGGAACGGGCCAAAAAATATGCCTCTCGCCGCTTAAGGACTTCTCCAACTCACCGCTTTCTCCGCTCGTAAGAAGAAAAGCGGCACCTCGGGAATTTTTTCCCTTTTTATCAGTCGTCAGCGGAACAAGGAATAAATCGGAAACACGATCTCCCAAAAGGGCACGAACCTTAAGACGAAGAACCTCCCGAATTTGCGTTGCAGCTGTAAATGGATAAGCGAAGGGAAGGACAATTAACGTCTTAAACGGTACTAAGACAATAACCTCCTGCCCTGTTAAACTCCCCCTGCTTTCATCCGTGGAATACACAAACTGACCGGCAGAGGGCGTACCGCGTTTTTTTTCAGCTACTCTTCCCATCGCACAACCTCACATTCCTTTTGTCCGCTTCGTTTCATGATTATAGTAAAATACCGTCTATTGCTGAATTCTGCAACTTCCAGGTCAACCCTAAAGAAGTCACTCTTAAATCCTATCACATTTATCAGTCGTGTAGCCACTGCGGGGGGAAAACTAGGGGTTTTACGCAATCCCTCGATGTTTTTTATCGGAGACTCCCCTCTGCTCTGAAGCAAGGCCCCCACATTTCCGGAGTTAAAGTCCTTGTCTAAAACCAACAAAACCTCCGGTTTCACCGTATTGATATTGATTTTAGCCCCGGAAAAAACAGAAAAATAGCGATCAGCCCCTCCGGTGACATCGCCGCTGCCATATAGCACATCCCATGTCACGCCGGGAACGCGAAGCCACTCCGAAATATCCGTTATCATACGATTGATATAAAAATCTTCTTCCCGGCTCCCCAACCGTATCTCCGTATTCTTATCCATGTAATCCAAAATCACATTTGCAAGTTCCGGCCTCTCAAGGATCTGCCAGACGAGATCCCAACTCCAACGGTATTCTTCAGCCAGTGTTGTGCCATCAGGCAAAAATAGGTGACGGATTGGGATTTTATCGTCCAGAGGGGTAATTCTTACCTTCACCGTTACATCTCCGAAACGAAGGGCTCTGGGCTTTTTTACAGAGTACAGCTTTTCCAGAGGAGAATCGTACTCGTTATCATCCGCTGCAATCCAAGAGGAGACGCTTTTGCTTGCCACCAGAGCAACGCTGCGTGCGCGAAACGAGAATTCAGCATCTCGGATTCTCCTTACCTCGCTCCTGGAAAAAACGGCTAAAGCCCCTACTGTTGAAAGCAGAAGGGCTGTGATCAAAAGAACGGTGATCAGGATAAATCCCCGTTTAGGCTGCCGGTTGTTAAATATTCGGAAGCCAGTCGACACGGGATATAACCCTCCCTTTTCCCTTGAGGCGCAAATCCATCGCAACGGGCAGGCCTCCCTCGTACTCTTCAACCCAGATATCCTTGCTCCAAACAGAAAAAACGGCCTCTTCAATCCCGGATAAAATCAGCAACCCTTTGGCGGGATCAAGCTTTTCTAAATCGACATCCTTTATTGATTTTTCAAGAGGGAGGATCCACCGATAAAGACCGTTTTTTCCCTGCGGCACTTTTCCCTCTTGGACGACGGCAAAAACAACGCATCCTGCGGGTAAACGCTCAAAAGTAGGCGCGTATGCCCAAAGAAGCAAGGCGTTTCCCTTACGGACTTGAAAGGAGGGGGCAAAAGAGGTCGGAATAACTGTTCGCACATCATGAAAAATTCTCTCCACCGCAAAGCGCTCCCGATTTGTTTTTGCGTAATCGCGTTGAAGATTGCGGAGCAGCTCCACGGTATAAACCATGGGAGCCATCGCGGAGACCATGATAGCCCCTGCGATGGCAACCACCACCATTACTTCCATTAGGGTGAAGCCGCGGTTACTTTTTCTCACCGGAACTCGGTTCAGGATCGGGATCATTCGTAAAAACCCCGTTTCGCATTCTTAAATACGGAGCAATCGCATTTAAAAGGGGGTCAAGCTGCGCGGCTTTTGCATTGCTGTACAGTGTAAAAATAAGCGTCGAGGTCGGCCTTACGAGAAAAGCCTCGTAGAGCGCATTGATCCCGTTAAAGAACGTCATTTTATTTCTCGTTTGTTTCCCCAGTTCAATATCGAGCATTGCAAGTTGCTCGCGCGCTTCATCCCTTGTCATAATGTGCTTTGCCGCCTTATTCAGTTGGAAGCGCTTTGTATCCGCATCCCTGGAAACGGCAGCTTTCAAGAGCGCTTGATCACCGATCATCCCGCTCCCCAGAAAAACAAGCCCCGCGAGGGAAACCAGAACAAGCAACGCGCCAAAATACTTGAACACACGCGGATTCTCCACTTTAGACCAAAAAACCTGCCTTGGAAGCAGTTCCTTGTTCGCAAGGGCAAAGGCAATGCTCATCCAAAGGACATTTTCGATCCGATGAAAGGGGCGGCTGAAAATGGCATCAAACCAGAGCAAAAAGAGCATGCCGCAACCCCAAA
>JAGPAO010000229.1 GCA_018063805.1 Synergistaceae bacterium
GGTGGATGCTGTTTATTGTATTGAATGCTTCAATGATTTTTTAATTTTACACTGGGAGGTTACAAAGAATGAAGTTGTCTCGTAAATTTGGGCTCCTGTCGCTTGTTCTGTGTGTTTTATTCCTTGCGGGAAGCGCCTTAGCGTCGGGTTTTCCCTCACCGGAAAGGGCACCGATTAACCCGGAATTTCTAAAGTACCAAGAGAATCAATCCGTAAATGATGGGATGAGGCGCTTTACGGGGGAAATCAATCGCCAGGGGGGGTATGTGCCTTCTCCTCTGGATATGTCGCATCTCCGTAATGCAGATTACTCCGCTTTCTTGAATCGAGCAAAGGGGATGCGGGGAGAGGCCTTTCCCCTGAAGTATGATTTGAGGACATCAAACAGGGTAACTGCAGTTAGAGATCAGGGACTCTACGGTGTCTGCTGGGCCTTTGCCGCATTGGGCTCCGTGGAATCGCAGTATCTTGTCCAAGGGGGAGGCGTTAAGGACCTCTCGGAAATGCATCTGGGGTGGTTTGCGTTTAAAGATACAGTGAGTTTTAAAAGCAACGCCCCCGATCCTCTTCAGAATGGCGGGAATAACTTTATGTCCGCTGCCCTTCTTGCTCGTTGGACGGGGCCGGCCTCGGAGAGTGATGTCCCCTATACTTCACGCCCCACCCTGCCGTCCTCCGCTTATGCGAATCAATTTCACGTGCAGGATGTCTTTGTTCTCGGGTTGACCGACGACAGAGTGACGAAGGATGTTCTTAAGAAACTGGTGACCACATACGGCGGTGTGAGCGTGGCGTATCATGAAGACGATGCCTATTTTAACAGCCAGACGAACGCCTACCACTACGCCGGGACGTCGGATCCCAACCATCAAGTGCTGCTCGTCGGATGGGATGATGATTTCCGTAAGGAGTTTTTTGCCGTTCAAACTGCCGGTACTACTATCCCGAGGAATAACGGAGCCTGGCTCATCAAAAACAGCTGGGGTACCGGTTGGGGGGATAACGGCTACTTCTGGATCTCCTACGAGGACACGAGTTTTCGCGATGGGGCGGTCTTTATTCCGGAGGTAACGAGCAACTATCAATACATCTACGACTACGACCCGCTGGGTGCCACGATGATGGTGGGTTATAAAAACCCCACCGCGTGGGCTTCTAATGTTTTCGTTGCGGACAGAAATCTGGACCTCAAGGCCGTCTCTTTCTACACAGCGGATGCCAACGTCTCCTATGAAATATCGGTGTATCGAGGGGTGAAGCAGGGGGATGCGGTTAGCGGAACACGAGTGTTTGCGCAATCAGGCAGCGAGGTGTTTGCAGGCTACCACACCGTCAAGCTTAGCAAGAGCGTCTTTGTGGCGCAGGGGGAGCGTTATGCCGTCGTCATTAAGCTGACGAATCCCTCTTCCTCCGTGCACCCCCTCGTCCTTGAAGCGCCTGTTAAGGGCTACAGCGAGCAGGCGACGAGCGGGATGGGGCAGAGCTTTATCAGTCCTAACGGTGTGAATTGGCAGGATCTTTATACAGAGAAAGCGAATAATTGTATCAAGGTATTCGCCTCCGCAGGGACGGATCCCGGTCCGGGACCGGGACCGGGCCCCGGCCCCGGACCTGATACAAACGAAAGCGGCGGATGCAACAGCGCAGCGGTCAGCGGCTTGTTGATCCTTCTTCCCGCCATTCTTGTGATTCGCAGACGTTTTCTTTAAACCATACCGTTACTGAAACGGAAATCAGCTAAAGATACGCAAAAGCCCGAGGACAAGTGCGCCTCGGGCTTTTGCGTGCTGTTCTTATGATGGTTTGCGCTTGTGGTTTCGCGTTTCTTTTGACAGTTCGTACCATGGAGATTTTTCGGCAAGGCCCGGGCGCCGCGGATAGCCTGTGGGGCAGGGTGCCGTTTTTTTAAAGAGCAGAAAGCTCCGCTCTTTATCGTTTAAGTGATAGGGATGCAGAATCGGATCGGAGAGGCCAAGGACGCTCCAGGGGCGTGTCACATTCGCCAGCTCTTCCGTTACGCGAGGCCCTTTAAACAAAAGAAGCGTTCCCGCTACCGCAACGAGAGGCGAGAGGTACTCCGCCAGAATACCCGCTGCGCAGACGGCCCGCGCTGCCGCCATTTGAAAGGATTCGCGTGATTTTTTAGCAAGATCCTCCGAGCGCGTACAGCAGACGCGCGTGTTTTTCAGTCCCAATTGATCGGTAATTTCTTTTATCAGGGCGCATTTACGGCCGATGCTGTCGATCAGCGTGATATGCAGATCGGGGCGGCAGATAGCCCATACAATACCGGGGAGTCCTCCGCCTGTTCCGACGTCCGCAATGGATCCCGACGCGGGAAGGAGCGGCAACCCTGCGGCGCAGTCCATAATGTGTTCCTGCCACAAAGTGTGTGCATCCGACGGCCCCGTAAGGCGCGCGCGTGTATTGGCCGCGATCAAAAGCTCGACGTAGCGTGTGAGCTGTGCTTTATTGTTTTCTATTTCTGTTGCGATGTTTTTATCCTCTTTGATATCCATCATGATAAGACTCCTTATAGTGATTCCCGGAAATGAGAATCATTGCTTTTCTCGGAGCGCATTATACCACCGAGGGGTGTTTTCTACGTTATAATAGTACCAGAAGCGTACGGGGG
>JAGPAO010000012.1 GCA_018063805.1 Synergistaceae bacterium
GCCGATATCTATTTTTTCGATCAGTTCGTCCAGTGCTCCCCATTTTTTAGCTGTTTCCTCAAAAGGGTAGAGCGTGCAGACAACAACATCGATGTGCGGAATTCCGTGAGTGGCGCAGTCCATATCATCTTGCGCTTGACCTCTTCTCGCCAAAATGCCTCCCATGACGCGTGGGTGGAGCGTCTTCACGCGACCGCCGAGAATAGCAGGGTAGTCCGTTAATTCAAGAACCTCCGTTACTTCATGACCTCTGTCACGCAAGAATGATGCCGTGCCGGAGCTCGAAAGAATCTCATATCCGTGCGAGGCAAGCGCGGTTGCCAGCTCAGATATTCCCTCCTTATCCCAAACAGAAATTAACGCTTTCGGTTTTTCCATCACGAATTCATCGTCCTTTCCTTAGGGTTTTTCTTAAAAAGATGCTGCAGTGCGGCGGAGTAGAGGCGGTGCTCCACAACATGGATCCGTTCTTCCAAGGTTTCGATGGTATCTGAATCGAGCACAGGGATAGCCTCCTGTGCCAGAATAGGGCCGTGGTCCACCTGTTCGTCCACGCAGTGAACCGTCACCCCCGTTATTTTAACACCATATTCCCATGCCTCTTGAATCGCGTGTGCCCCCGGAAAGGAGGGGAGCAGGGAGGGGTGAATATTAATAATTTGACTTCTGAATTGCTCAACAAAGCGGGGGGATAGGATACGCATAAAGCCCGCAAGTATGACCCAATCCACTTGCTGTTCGTGTAGTTCAAACGCCAGTTGTTCCTCCGCCTTAACCTTATCCGGGTAGGGGAGAAGTATTGTGGGGATGTGCATGGAAGAGGCCGTTTTAAGCCCTGCCGCATCGGAGCGGTCGGAGGCGACAAAGAGGATTTCTGCATCCAGTGTCCCTTCCACGCACTCCTTGGCAAGAGCGACCATATTGGAGCCCCTGCCCGAAATCAAAACGGCAAGTTTGTTTTTTTTATGCATGCGCAACTTGGCCTATAACGTAAGGCGTTTCCCCCATAGAGGACAATACTTCCTGCATGGTGTTGAGGACGGATGGGTCAATGATAAACACATAACCGATGCCAAGATTGAAAACACGGCGCATTTCTTCCTCTGTTACTCCCCCTTGGGCGATCAGATTAAAGAGGGCGGGGCGTTGCCATGCTTCGTAATCCAGCGTTAATTTCAATCCATCGGGGATAACGCGGCTGATGTTGCCCTCCAAACCGCCCCCGGTGATGTGAGCCATTCCGTGGATAGGGCAGGCAGAGAGAGCCGCCATTGCCTGTCGGACATAGAGCCGTGTTGGGCGCAGAAGGGCGCTTCCGAGCGGTTCTTCCAAACCGGGGCAGGAGGCATCGATGGGTAGTTTCAAACCGTCATCCAGCAAAACCCTGCGTACGAGGCTGAATCCATTGCTGTGGATTCCGGAGCTGGGCAGAGCCAGGATAAGATCTCCGGCGGCAATGGACTTGCCGTCAATGATTTTATTCTCATCGACAATACCCACGGAAAAACCGGCTAAATCAAACCCACTGGGCGGATACACTCCGGGCATCTCCGCCGTTTCTCCGCCCAAAAGCGCGCAGCCGGATTCTTCGCAAGCATCCAAAACGCCCTCAATGATTTCACTGAAAAGGGAGGTGTCCAATCCTCCGCACGCGATATAATCCAAGAAAAAAAGAGGTCTGGCTCCGCAGGTAATCAAATCATTGACATTCATGGCAACCAAATCTTGTCCCAGTCCTCTATAGGAGCCCGCAAGCTTGGCGACCTCTAGCTTTGTTCCCACACCATCGCAGCACGCAGCGAGGCACTGCCCACCGCCGATTCGGTAGAGCCCGGAGAAGCCGCCAACGCCCCCCACTTGGTTGGGGTCTGAGGGACGTTTTTTCAAAAGCCCTTTGACGACGTCAACCCATGCGTCTCCGCCTTCTATACTAACGCCTGCTTTTTTATAATCCCAGTTCATGGCTTCCGCCTCCATTTAAGTATTCGCCGTCAAAACAGGCCGTGCAGAGACGACAGGGGGGAAGCCCTATTGCCTCAATAAGATCTTCAAGAGTGAGATAAGCGAGAGAATCCGCGCCGATGTCTTCCTTAAGAGCGGAGATATCCATTCTTGCTGCGATCAAATGCTCAGAGGAAGGGGTATCAATCCCATAATAACAGGGAAAGCGAACAGGGGGGGAAGCGACTCTAAGATGCACTTCCGCAGCACCGCTGTCGCGAATCATGGAGATAACCCTTTGAGCGGTGGTGCCGCGAACGATAGAATCGTCAATAATGACGGCCTTTTTCCCGCTCAAGATGGAGGAGATGGGATTGAGCTTAATCCGAACTCCCAGATCCCTGACTCTCTGTGTTGGCTGAATAAAGGTGCGCCCTACATAGCGATTACGGACAATTGCCAGTTCGAAGGGGATGGAGGATTCTTCCGCATAGCCCAGCGCGGCAAGCGTCCCGCTGTCGGGCATTCCAGCGACAAGATCTGCATCGGTGCAAGGGCAGCGTTTCGCCAGTCTTCTTCCCATTTCTTTTCTAACGGAATTGACGGATCGCCCGTCGATAAAACTGTCGGGACGCGCCAGATAGACGTATTCAAACGCACAGGCGTAGCCGCGTTCGGGCATGTCTGCAATGCGCAGGCTGGTAATACCGTTAGAGTCAATCACGATCAATTCTCCCGGTTCCACATCACGAATCAGCGTTGCCCCGACAATATCCAGTGCGCATGATTCGGAGGCGACATAGAGGGTGTCATCGCGTTGTCCGATCACTAGGGGGCGAAATCCCCACGGATCGCGTGCTGCCACAAGACGGTCTTCAAGTAAAACCGTCAGGGCAAAGCCGCCCTGTAGGTGGCGCAAAGAGTCCAAAAGCGCATCCAGAGGCGGTTTGTGTGATTGATGTGCCATCAAATGTAAGATGGTTTCCGTATCGCAGATTGATTGAAAAATCGCTCCCTTATCTTCAAGAAAGCGCATCAATCCCTGTCCGTTTGTAATGGCACCGTCATGCGCAATGGCAACGGGGCCGCGTGCGTATTTTGCGGCAAGTGGCTGTGCGTTTTTGATCATGGACGCGCCCTCCTGCGAATATCGGACGTGTCCGATGGCGCAGTGTGCGGGAACTCCGACGAGACGGCTTTGGTCGATAGCGGAGTGGAGCAAGCCCATTCCCTTGATGGTGTGGGTTTCTTTTTCCTCGATCCATGCGATGCCTGCAGATTCCTGTCCCCTGTGTTGCAAGGCGAAAAGACCGAGATATATATCCTCTAAAACAGCTTTTCCCTTGCGGTCAAAGGCACCGAAAACCCCTCCCATGACCTAAAATTTCCTCCAAACAGAGTTGATTTCATCCAGGCTAATCTCCAGAGTGTTTTTGATGTTGAGTGAGCTTCCCCCGGCTTTGCCCAATAAGAGAAGAGGGGTAGAGCCCCATATTTTTCTGAATTCTGCCTCTTTTTCAGCGGGAACGGCGTAAATGGCTCGCGCGCCCCCCTCGCCGAAGAGGATTGAAGAGATATTTTCTGATTGATCTATTGTAAGAGCGGCGCCGATGCCGGAACCAATAACCTCTTTAACAAGAGCTAATGCCAATCCGCCGCTTCCGCAGAGGCGTGCGCTTCGCGCTGCATTGGAATGCGCTGTTTGGATGGCGTTATCTCGGAAGTCCGTCTCGTTTTTTGCGTTCATCTCTGTGGGGCGTCCCGCGTTGTTTTTAAGACAAGAAACGGCATAGCGGCTTCCTGCCAGTTCGGCAACGGGGGAACCGGCGAGAAAAATCAAATCGCCATCGTTCCATTTTCCCGATCCCAGAAACTGAGAGGGGGATTCGATGCATCCGGCTGCGACAATAAAGGGTGAGGGGAGGATTCGGCTTTCTTTGCTCTCGTTATACAGGCTAACATTGCCGGAGACGACGGGGCACTCCAGTGCCCGCGCGGCATCGGAGATTCCGAGGATCGATTGCTCCAGTTCCCAGAAACGATCGGCAAACTCCGGTGATCCAAAATTAAGCCCGTCTGTCAGACCTAAAGCTTCTGCACCGCATACATACAGACTGCGCAATGCCTGAAGCGTGGATTCCGCGGCTCCGCGGCGAGGATCGGCTGCGCATTTCCAGGGATCGACATCCATGGCAAAAGCGGCAAGGCGCTGGGTTCCCTCTACTCGAACAATCCCGACGGGGGAGTCCGGCCCTGCAAAGAGTTCATCTGCCGGGTTTTCAGCAAAAACATCCCAGATGGAATCGGCACGCGTGCAGGAATCCGCCGAAAGAAGTGCTCTCAGCGCTGCATTTGCATCCTGATTGGAATCGACAACGGCGTTCTGCCAGCGTTCTTCAATATTCGCGGGGGGCGTTGATTTCCAGATAATTTCCGGGGCTGCCCCACCCAGAAGAGAAATGGGAAGATCCGCAAGCACACACCCGTTTTCAATGGCGCGGTAGCGGTCACCGGGGGTGGTTTCAGCAATGATGGTGCAGGGGATGGAGTAGTGATCGGCAATTTTTTTGACCGCATCCCAATTTTCTTTTTTAATGGTGATAAACATGCGTTCCTGTGTTTCAGACAGGAAAATCTGCCAGGGAGCGAGCTCGCCCTCCAGATCCAGTTTGTCGCAGAAAACATCAAGACCAAGGCCGCTTTTCCAGGCAATTTCGCTGGAAGAAGAGAGCAAGCCGGCGGCTCCCATATCCTGCATCGCCGTCAAGAGCCCCAGATCTCTCAATTCAAGACAGGCCTCTATCAATCGGTTTTCCAACTCGGGATCCCCTTGAGGGATGCGAGGCGTTTGGTGTGTGCCCTCTTCGTCCAGTTCACGAGAGGCAAAGGAAGCGCTTCCGACCCCGTCATCGTTGGTCGCTCGTCCGAGAAGAAGTCCCCACTCTCCGGCCTGTGCTGTTTGCGAACTCACGATTTTATCCAAGGCTACAACACCGGCACAAAAGGCGTTGACGAGAGGGTTGCCCTCATAAGCGGAATCAAACAGCGTTTTGCCTCCGATCGCAGGTACATTAATGGTTCGCCCGTACTCGTTAATTCCTGCGGTCATTCCCTGAGCTAACTCCCGTACTTTTGGTGAGGCGGGGTTTCCGAGCGCCAAGCCTGCCATGCAGGCAATGGGGCGTGCGCCCATAGCGAAAATATCGCGCACAACGCCGCCCACTCCCGTTGCTGCGCCGTCATAAGGGGCAACGGCGGAGGGGTGGTTATGGCTCTCTACTTTGAAGGCAATACCCAATCCGTCTCCGAGATTGACGACGCCTGCGTTTTCTCCCTCACCTTGAACGACGAAGCGCCCCTCTTTGGGAAACCCTCCCAATAATCTCTTGGTTGATTTATAGCTGCAATGTTCCGACCACATGGCACCGGTCATGCGCGCCTCCAGCTCGTTGGGTTCGCGCCCCAGTCGTTTCTCCAGCTCTCTATATTCCGTTTCCGTCAAACCTATTGCATTCCAATCGATAGACATTCTTATTCCCCCGTTTTTATTCTTTGGCTACTTACCGCTGAGCCGTCTCCAAATTTCCTCGTATGCCTCCAGAACGTTCCCTAAATCCTTGCGAAAACGGTCCTTATCCAACCGGTTCCCCGTTGATTGATCCCAGAAACGGCATGTGTCGGGTGAAACCTCATCCGCGAGCAAGATATTCCCCGCTGCGTCTTTTCCAAATTCAAGCTTGAAATCGACGAGGACAATTCCCTTTTCTAAAAAGAAAGCGCTGAGCAATTCATTAACCCTCAGTGTTAATTTTTTAATCTCCGCAATATCCTCCGCTGTTGCCCAACCAAAAAGGAGGGCGTGATCCTCCGTTACAATAGGATCCCCAAGGGCGTCCTCTTTATAGTAAAACTCAAGCAATGGGCGGGGGAGGCGCAGTCCCTCTTCAATTCCCAATCGTTTGCAGATGGAGCCCGTTGTGATGTTGCGAACCACAACTTCAAGGGGAAGAATTTGAACCCTACGCGCCAGCTGATGAATCTCATCCAGTTGTTGTTCAAAATGAACGGGGATGCCGTTTTCCTTTAGGTAGGTGAAAATATTGGCGCTGATTTTGTTGTTCAGCTGCCCTTTCCCACTCATCGTCATCTTTTTTTCTCCATTAAACGCCGTAAAACTGTCCTTATACTCAATCAAAACAATATTGGGATCGGATGTCTCAAACAGTCTCTTTGCCTTGCCCTCGTATATAAATGTACCCTTATCCATTGATTTCTCCCCCTGTTGAACAGAATCCATGTAATATAAGTTGATATTAACCAAAAGTCAACAGTATATATAAGCCATTAATGGTTGTAATGGTTATTTTTATTTTTCATTGTAAGCTTTTGCGTGATGAGTGTATGGAGGATGAGTCTGGCAATGCCATACAGTGACATCATTCGGATTGAGAGCGGCTCCGTATGATGCCACTGTGATGGGTGACGGGTTTACATAAGCGGTTCCACTGTTATTATGGTTTCAACGAGGGGAGCGTGCGCCAGGGTATCGCTGACGGTGCAGGCTGCCTCGCTTTCCTCCACGAGTTCCTTGATTTTTTCTGCGGAAGCCGTTGTCTTGACAGAGACGTTAATCTGGAGAGAATGGACTCCCGAGCGCGTTGCCCCTTCGGGGCGGGTTCCCTCTACTCGGATGCGAAGATCCTCTATCGGCACATTTTCTCTGCTTGCTTTCTGATGTAGGGTGATTCCAACGCATCCTGCAATTCCGGAGAGCAATAATTCGACGGGGTTCATCGTCGTTGTTTCCGGCTGCCCGATGTGTTGGAGCGTTCCCATAATCAATTTATGGGTTCCCCCAGCGCCTGCTGAAAATGTATAGACCCCATCCGCTGTTTCGACTGCACTAACTAAAAATTTTTTCCCCGTGCCCATTTGCTATTCCTCCTGTGTTTGTTGATTGAGCGGTCTTCTATAGAACAAAAGCACCCGATGGGATATCGTCCCACCGGGTGCCGTAAAATGCAAGAGTTTAATTTAAAATGCGGGGACAATTCCCTTGGGAGCAAGCTCTGTCTGGATGAATTTTTTGATCTCCGGCGAGTTAATGGCTTTGATCAACGCTTTGGTCGCCTTGCTGTTCTTATCCTCGGCACGAACGACGAGGACGTTGGCGTAGGGGGAATCCTTGCCTTCCAGCACGAGGGCGTCCTTGGTCGGGATCAAACCCGCCTCAACGGCGAAATTAGTGTTGATAACGGATGCGGTTGTATCTTCCAATGTTCTTGGCAGCTGGGCGGCATCCAGTTCAATAATTTTGAGTCCCTTCGGGTTGGAGGTGATATCCTTTGCCGTAACCAGTGCTCCGTCCTTAATTTTAATCAACCCGCTTTTTTGCAGCAGCTTAAGAGCTCTGGCACCGTTGGTCGGATCGTTGGGGATGGCGATGCGGTCTCCCTTTTTCAGCTCGCTCAATTTCTTGATTTTCTTGGAGTAAATCCCAAGCGGTTCGATATGAACCTTAGCGACCCACACAAGGCCAAGATTCTTTTCCTTGTTCATGTTCTCCAGATAGGGGATATGCTGGAAAAAATTAGCGTTCAAGCTTTTTTCCGCAAGTGCCATATTGGGCTGGATATAGTCCGTAAAATCCTTGATCTCCAGAATAAACCCTTCTTTTTCAAGAAGCGGCTTCATTTTCTTTGCAATTTCTCCGTGGGGGAAGGGCGTGACCCCGATCACGATTTTTTCCGCGGCACCGCAGAGCGCGGGCAGAGCCAAAACGAGCGTTAAAACGAGAGCCAGAATTCTATTTTTCATAGTGGTACCTCCTTGAAAGTGTTTTTATTTCCGAAATTCGGAAATTCCTATTCTTCAGCGCTAAAATGACCTGCTTATAGCCGGAAATCACCTCCTTAACGAAGTTTTTTATACAACATGTTTCCGATGGATTGCACGATCTGAACGATCACGATAAGAACGGCGACCGAATAAATCATCACGTCCGTTTGGAAACGATTGTAGCCGTATTTAATGGCAAGGTCCCCGAGACCGCCTCCGCCGACGACTCCCGCCATTGCGGAATAGCCCAGAAGATTGATTGCTATGACGGCGATATTCAAAATAATGGCCGGAAGAGCTTCTCGAACCATGACGCGGGTCAAAATTTGCCAGTTCGTAGCTCCAAATGCGCGGGCCGCTTCAATAACGCCCTTATCCACCTCAAGAAGGCTGGTTTCCATGATCCTTGCCACAAAGGGAGTGGCAGCGATGGTTAAGGGAACAATGGCCGCCGTGCTTCCAATAGATGTTCCCGCTATCATGCGCGTCAGAGGGATGATCGCGATCATCAAGATGATAAAGGGAAAGGAGCGCAAAAGATTGACCATAAGATCCAGTGTGCGGTATATGGCTTTATTGGGGTGAAAGTGCTCCTGCCCCGTCAAAACCATGGCTAGTGCCAGCGCAAACCCGAACAATACGGAAAACAGCGTGGAGAGAAACACCATATGCAACGTTTCCAGCAGCGCTTCTAATAGTTCATTCACCATCTTTCATCACCTCCCAATACAGCCGATTTTCCTTTAGGTATTCCAGAACTTTGGGATAGTCCTTATCCGCAACGTTGATGATCAAAAAACCCATAACCGTTTCTCTGTAACGCTCAATGCGCCCTCCTACAATGGAAAAATCACAGTCCAGATTCCGTGCCATACCAGAAATAACGCTTTCATTGGCTATTTCGCTGGGGAACATCAGCCGAATATTAATCCCCGTGGGGATGTAAGCGTATTCGTCGCGCACCAGACGGCGTAACCCCTCCGGAGGAGCGAGGAATAAATCCTCCGTCTCCCCGTATGCCTTTAAAACGCCTCCGTCCAGGATGGCTACTTTGTTGCAGGCCATTTTTACCACTTCCATTTGGTGGGTAACCACGACAAGGGTCAGGTTAAAGCGGCGGTTGATATCCATAAGCAGCTCCAAAATAGAAATCGTCGTTTTCGGATCCAGAGCGGATGTCGCCTCATCGCAGAGCAGGATTTTTGGGTTCAGCGCCAGCGCCCGTGCGATGCCGACGCGCTGCTTTTGCCCTCCGCTTAAGTTTTGCACTCGCTCGTTGCGCTTATCGGAAAGCCCAACGAGCTCCAGCAGCTCATCCACGCGCTCCTTAATCTTGTTTTGCGGCTCTCCCCACAGCTCCATGGGAAGGGCGATATTACCCGCCACATCGCGCCGATTCAGCAGGTTGAAATTCTGAAAAATCATGCCGATTTGTTTGCGCAGGTTTTTTATCTCCGGTGCGGAGAGCGTCCCCACCTCATGCCCCATGACGCGCAGGCTCCCCTTATCGTAGGTTTCAAGCCCGTTGATACAGCGCAGCAGCGTTGATTTTCCCGCCCCTGAGTGTCCGACAATGCCGAACACATCCCCTTCGGAGATTCTGAAGGTCAGATTATCCAGCACGGTGTTTGTGCCGAATCGTTTTTGTAATCCTTGAATCGCAATCATAATTTTCCCCCAAATCACCTAGAATACGCAGCTATTTTGCCTCTATTTGCACACAAAAAAAGGCCGGGATCCACGAAGGATCCCGGCCTGAAAGCACAACCTAAAAAGTACCGGTCGCTTCAGGAGGGGACCCGCACGTCATGCACATCATCATATTGTTGTTTGCGTTTAGATGAATTTGAATCAACATGAAGCCATCCCCTTTCTTTGTCTGCATAATTGGGAGATTATAGGGGAATGGGGATGATAAGTCAAATTTTTTAACCGTTTTTTTGTTTGCACTCCGGCCAATGCTATACTTATTTATAGTGCTACGGGTCTTTGCGGAGATGGGTAAAGAGCAAGATGAAGGGCAAATAAACCACGAAAACTTCGGAAAGACTTCGGTAAAGGCTTCGGGATAAACGAAACGCTACAGAGGATGGTTGCGTTGATAACCGAAAATATGACGATAACAACTGAAAGCATAGCAGAAACCATCGGTATCACGCGACGCCAAGTGGAATCGAACATGCGCGAATTGAAATTACGTGGCATCCTTGAGCGTCAGGGCGGACGTAGATACGGGCGTTGGGTTGTGATACTGGATTGCAAAGACAAAAAATAAAATAACGGAGTGTATGTATATTGTTAAGGCGTAGGGTGTAACGGTTTTTGTTGAATTAATGCTTCTTGTTATTTGTGATGCCTTGATAATAGGACGATTTCGGATAAACCCAACAGAAGCAAACAGTGGTATCGGATGGTGAGGTAGTTCCCATGTTTTCTCTAGATTTATTCTGGAGAAATGAGGAGGCGCTTTAATTATGAAAGAAAATAATGAGTTAGAGCAAATTGCTACTTCTGGAAATGTATCATCAACGATTCAAGATCAAACTATTTTCGGGAGCAATGCCCCTATTGGGCTTACATCAACACAAATGCGTATTATAGAGATTCTAAAAACAGCAAAGTCGGATAAATATCCTCTGGCTGATTGGTACCTTGGAGCAATTTATGCGGTTAAGAACACATACAACCCAGATCGTTTTTCACAGGCGGCTCAATCGCTAAGAGAGCTTTTAGAAAAACTGCCGCGTGTATTTGTCAAAAATGAAATTCCAAGTAAAAATAAAACTGAAATTCCAGGGGAAAAATACGATCCCATCGAACAGAGGAGAAATATTCATAAAAAATTAAGGGATGATAAGGGTCGTTATAAGGGAGTATGGAAAGGTAAGATTATCGATAAGAAATTGGATAAAACTATTGGTCAAATAGAGAACTACCTTGAGCTATGTCAGAGGCCTACAAGAAATGAACATATTCATTCTGCAATGAATAAACTTGATCCAATGCACAATACTTTGGATCAGAGAATAAAAGTCACTAACGCTGAACGATTCCAGACGTTATGGAATACATTAGAAGGAATCACCCATCACAGTAGAAGCGTCGGAGAGGATTTCTTTTTGGAACAGCTTACTTTGATGGAACGCCTGATCATTGATTTACTTGCTCCAATTACAGCCGAGGATCAAAAAACTATTCGGACGATTCTCGCGAATTCAGAGCCAGAGCAGTGTAATGTTGAGAAACTGCTAGAATTAATTAAACGCCGTGGTAGCAATTCTGCCTACTTCTTTAATACAGTAGATAATCCGATATGGCTTGCTCCTTTAATCAAGAATGATTTTTTCGCAGCCCCTCCTAGTTTAGAAGCAACAGAAGATGGGAAGATAATAGTCCGGATTTGGTATCCTGTCTTTTATTTACAAAGAATTTCTGAAAAAGAACCAAATCAAGTTGTTGACATCATTTGTAGATGGGGAAAAATAACCAATCCTCGCATTTTGCGAGAAATCTTGTCGATTGCTTGTGTTTTAAAAAACACTGATCTTTCTCTTAGGCTCGAATCATTTGTAACTGACTTTCTTAGATCTCCTTATCGTTCGTATGTGTATGGGAATGATCTTATTATAAATATCCTTCAAAAATGGGGAAAAGAGCCTGGGGCATCGCGCACAGCTGCTTTAAAGATTATTCAATACGTAGTTTCTTTTCAGCCTGATCCCAAAAGCCAGATAAAAGAATCTCTTCGTACAAAAAAACCAGACCCATTGAAAAATTGGAACACTTCGCTAGAACCTGCCCCGCGCTTTGATCAATGGGAGTACCAGCAAATCCTCGAAAAAGGTGTTCGGCCTTTAGCTGATCATGAACCTTATAAAGTGGCCTCTATCTTGATTGGCGCTGTGGCAAATATGATTAAACTTGGAATACATCAAGACGATTTAAAAAAAAGACGGGGCGAAGACTACTCGGAAATTTGGTGCAAAAGACTTGACAGACCAGATGACGAATATCCAGATATAAGGGTTATCCTCGTGCAGACGCTGGTCTATGCCTGTGAACAGGTCTATAACAGAGAGCGAGAATCTATCCACGCTCTGGATAATTCACTGAGTAAGAAGCACTGGAAGGTGTTTCAGCGTCTGCGACAGCTCCTCTATGCCTTGTATCCAAACGATCAAACTCTACCATGGATACGCGAGTTGATTCTTGGGCATGATGATTATGCAAAGAAGGAACACCACTACGAATTCCAAATGATGATTAGAAATGCCTGTGAACACTTTGGTCCCCGCTTGCTCAGTGAAGAGGAGCAAAAGAAGATTGTTGATGACATTCTTAGTGGCCCTTCAAAAAAAGATTTTCGTGAATGGGCGGGTGATTCATACAGTGATGAAGTTTTTCTGCAACGTCAGAGTCGTTTTCACCGCAAACAACTTCGTCCTTTTGCCACACTACTAAACGGAAAGATTAAGGAATATTTCAATGAGTTAGAAGGCGATCCACAGGCTAAACCTCTCTCTGATGACAGCTATTTACCTTCTAATATGGGCAAAGTAGGTTGGGTTAGCTATCAGAGCCCAAAATCGGCAGAAGACCTAACAATGTTCGGAGATGATGAGCTATTAACCTATCTGAACGATTGGAACGAAGAACATAGGGATAAGGACAATTGGTTGATAGAGATCAACATCTCCGCACTTGCCGATGCTTTTCAGGTTCTGTTTAAAGAAAAAATTGTCCAGGATAGCGAGCGCTTGTCCTTCTGGATGTCGAACCGTGACAGAATTGAACGGCCTATCTATGCGGTGGCAATGCTTAAGGCAATGCTTGAATTCGTGAAGAAGAATGATTTTGATAAACTGGAGCAATGGATTGATTTCTGTGCTTGGGTATTGTCGCATAAAGACTTGGAGCGAATAGCGGGACAGGCCGAACCACGAGATGAATCACGCGATTATCCAGACTGGGGAACCTCTCGGCGGGCCGTCGTTGATCTTATTGAAGCCTGTGTAAGCGGCGACAGTGACGCACCGATTACCGCAAGGAGCGGCCTCGCTGCTCTGCTTAAAAAGGCGTGTCTTAGTTCTTATTGGCGACTCGATCACGAGACCACGACAGTATTTTCTCGTTATGATCTCATTACTGAGGCAATAAATAATACGCGAAGTCGAGCTCTCGAAGCTCTTGTTTATTTTGGTTTTTGGGTACGTCGTCATTTACAAGAGGATACAGTGCAAGAAGTAACCGAGATTCTTGACATGCGCCTGGCTCAGGATGTGGAATTGCCATTGACTAGACCAGAACATGCACTCTTGGGAATGCACTTTGGAGATCTTTGTACTCTAAACAAGAATTGGGCTGTTGCACATCAAGGAATTATTTTTCCGCGGGGAAATATAGCCGTTTGGCAAGATACGTTTGGCAGCTATATTCGTTTTAATCACCCTATGAAAAATGTATTTGAAATTCTTGATGGCGAATTTTCATACGCGATAGATAACTTGAACGCTCTGATGGATAACAACGAGGATAGCAAGGTGTTTGTAGATAGGCTGGGAGAATATCTTTTAATCTACTACCTTTGGGATGTGTCCGATCTTTCACCGGAAAGTTTGCTAGTGCGTTTTTATGACAAGACCGAGAACGACAGAGAATGTTGGGCTGAACTTTTCGATCATGCTGGTCGATTGTTGAAAAACACAAGTGGACACATGGATAAAGCAATGATCGATCGTGTTATTGCCTATTTTGATTGGCGCTTTCAAGTAGGAGAACCCCTGGAGCTTCAGAAGTTTACCTTTTGGTTGGAAGCTGAGTGTCTTTCCAATAAATGGCGTTTGATATCTTACTCAAAAATTCTCGATATTGCTGTTGATCGGGAGCTTGGGCTTTCGTTAAGGGTTAGAGCCTTAAAGGGATTTCTATCAAATCACCAAGCATTAGTCGTTGAATGTTTTGCTAAAATCACAGATGCCATGGGTGAGGGAACTCAGATGTATATTTTAAATGAAGATGCCAAGCCTATTCTTAGGGCGGGGCTGAATGCAGACGATCCTCAAACTCGCCAAAATGCTGAACGTGCACTTGAAAATCTGTTGAAGCTCGGTCGTTCCGAATTCTTAGATGTAGATGAGTGAGTTGAATGATGCCACAATTCAAGAGGGGGGAACTCCACGCATAAAAGAGGGGATACTTGCGTGCCGAATTGATATGGTCGCAATTTTTTTGTTTTGTATAGATAATTCTTGAATTACATGTAGCCGCTTGCTTAATTTTTTATGTAATTTAAAGTTTGCTATGCACCTTTATCAAGGTTGTTTAAAATTTCGTGGTAGCGTTTTGTTGCCAACTCACTTGATTGACCCTTTTTACAGAAAGAGAGCTTTGCAAGCTTTGGCACAACACGTTCAACCATAATTTTTCCATCTACGAGTTTAGATTGCAATGCTTCAAATGCTTCCCAAAACCGAGTATCTTCTTTTGCACGATTATAGAAAGACAAGACATAAACATACTGAAAAAGATTGTAATTTCCAAAGGGATATTCTACTTGCATAAATAATGTCCCCATCCCATAATGGCAGGGACCAATTGGTTTTCTAATCGTCCAGTGTTCCAACAAAAACTCTATTGCCTTGTCAAGTGCTGGTTCGTTATTTTGATATTCGCTGAACCGAAACGCATTCAAGGCGGTTAACGTAGGCATTGGATTTGAATACTCTGTTTCCGGGCCGTGTCCAAAGGAAAACTTGTTACAACGCCAGCCACCGTCTATATATTGAGTTTCTAAAAGATGCCAAAATGTCTTTTGCAATCTATCATCCGATGCGTACCCCATGCGGCAAAGCAGATAGGCAGCATAGGCAATTTGGCATGGGAGAATAGCCCCGTTTGGATATAATTTAAAGCGTCCATCTTCTTGCCATGTGCCAAAAAATAATTCTGATACCGCCTTAAGAATAGGGTCTGATGGTTCCATACCTAATTCTAACAGCAATAGTGCGCTATTATAAGCTGAAAATGGAGAACCCTTGAGTAAGCGTTTATCTGGTGTTGTCCAGTAATCGGCACCGTTATCATACCTATGTGACAATATTTTTTCTACATCTGATAAATATTGCTTATTACTTATCATTCAGCTTACCTCCGCTCAACGATTTACACATTCTCTCACAAGTGTCCAAAATATTCATTATCTAATCCATAGATTCCCGTTCCTATGGTTTTTTGTTATATCACTACTGCGCTGAACTCCAGACTGTTGCATTTTCATTGTAAATCCAAGTTGTCGCATTCTTATTTCTTGTTAATCTATGTTTATGCCATTTGTGATTCATTTTATTATTTTGAAAATTATTCTGTAACCATCTATTATTTCATCTTTTACTCTGTCGAATTCACGCCATCCCGTTTTTTCATAAAATGCAATTGCGCGCTGGTTTTTATCGAAACACTCCAGATAAATTTCTCCATATTGTTTTAACTTCTCCGGGATCATTTGCTCGCAAAAGTACTGTGCTGCACCCGTTCCATGATAAGGAACATCTATCATAAATCCGTGCATTTGATTATCGTGCCAAATCATAATCCCGATTATGAACCCATGTAACAAAAGTAGTGTTGTATTTGCAATTTCTTTTTTCATATCTTCATCGCAACTGCCACTGTCGATATACCAGTTAACAGTTTTATCTCCAAGGTAAGAGCGTGTGTAGCTATCAGCAATATACCTTGATAATTTCAAAATATCTTTCTCATCTTCCGTGGTAGCGGGTCTAATCACGTAGCATTTGCTCATTTTGTTTTTCTCCAGTTCAAAAAAATATCTTGCATAAATTAACTACTAAATTAAAAATAACATGTTATGAAGAATGCATCTTTATTCTTTCTTCAATTTTAACATGATCAGCGGGAATATTCAAAAAGAATTAAAAGGCTACTCCTTGTATTGTAAATCGAGGGGGGGTAAACTATCACTGGTATAAGGGGGAAATTGAATTGTTAGAAATCCGATATGTATCTGAAATTGATAAATTTTTTTGGTTTAATTTAGACGAATACTTAAGTGAACGTGAATTTTTATCAAAAGTTAGAGACAGACGTGGATATGTTATCAGTGATGAAAATGAACCTATTGGAGTAATGAGATACAACCTTCTTTGGGATAATACACCGTTTCTTACATTCATTTACCTTGAGGATGTCTACCGAGGAAAAGGATTTGGGCGGAAAGCCATATTGTTTTGGGAAAACGAAATGCGAGAACTTGGATATAAAATTGTTATGACGTCAACCCGCGTTGATGAACAGGCGCAGCATTTTTACAGAAAACTTGGATATAAAGATAGAGGTTCTCTTTTTTTGGACAATACGTTTTTTGAACAACCGCAAGAAATGTTTATGCTGAAAAATATTTAGAGAACGGCATTCATTATATAGATCGAATTAAAATTTAACTCTACCTAAATAAATACTAAGGAGATCGATATATTGTTTAAGAAATTTGTATCCTACTATGTTCCGCACCGTCGGTTATTCTTCGCCGATATGACGTGTTCTTTGCTCGTTGCCGTGTGCAATATGTTTTTCCCGATGATCACACGGAACATGATCAATATCTATGTGCCCGAGAGAAACATGAGGCTTCTTTTGACGTGGGCCGCCATTTTGTTTTTTCTCTATATTTTTAAGGCTTTCCTGGGGTATTTTATTCAGTATTACGGCCATATGATGGGCGTGCGTATCCAAGTGGATATGCGCCGAGATGCCTTCAGCCACCTTCAGCGCTTGCCCTTTTCGTTTTACGATAAGACGCAGACGGGTATGGTGATGTCGCGCGTCATTAACGACACTTTTGAGATCGCAGAGCTGGCGCACCACGGCCCGGAGGATGTTTTTCTTTCATGCGTGATGCTGACGGGATCGTTTATTCTCCTGAGTACGATGAATTTCCAACTTACCCTCATTATTTTTGCTTTTGTCCCATTCTTGATGTTTTTTGCGATGCGCAAACGGCGTAAACTTGCAAAAACATCGATGGCAGCCAGAGCCAAGATCGGCGAAGTCAACGCGGATCTTCAAAACAGCATTGCCGGAGTTCGGGTGTCCAAGGCTTTTGAGACGTCGCACCACGAGCTTAAGAAATTCCAGAAAGGCAATAAATCGTATGAGAAGGCGCGAAGCGATCAGTATCAAGCGATGGCGGAGTTTACATCCGGAACCACGTTTATGTTGGATTTTTTGATGCTCGTGACGTTGACCGCCGGCGGTATCTTTGCTTTTTACGGAAAAATAAACATCGGGGAGTTTACGGCATATTTGTTATTCACCGGCTTATTTCTCGACCCCATGAAAAGATTTATCAACTTTATTGAGCAGTTGCAGACGGGAACAACGGGGTTTGCACGCCTGCAGGAGCTGATGGCTGCACCTCAGGAGTGTGATAAGGACGGAGCGCGCGATCTTGAAAATGTGCAGGGGGAAATCATGTTCGAACACGTGTCGTTTCACTATGATGAGGGGCAAAGCGTGCTGGAGGATTTGAACCTTGAGATCAAGCCGGGCAAAACGGTGGCGATTGTGGGGCCATCGGGCGGAGGAAAATCCACTCTTTGCCATCTCTTGCCGCGTTTTTACGAGATAGAGGGCGGGCGCATAACCATTGACGGGACGGATATCAGCGATTACACCCTGCAATCCCTGCGGCAGCAGATCGGTATCGTCCAGCAGGACACCTTTCTCTTTGCGGGGAGCATTCGGGATAATATCGCTTACGGTAATTTTGACGCGCCCTTAGAGGATATTGAGAAGGCGGCACAGCGGGCAAATATCGACGCGTTTATCGACTCGCTGCCGGAGGGGTATGATACTTATGTGGGGGAGCGGGGCGTGACGCTCTCCGGCGGGCAGAAGCAACGGATCGCTATTGCGCGGGTTTTCTTAAAGAATCCTAAAATACTCATCCTTGATGAGGCGACCTCTGCTCTGGATAACACAACGGAAATACAGATACAAGGGGCGCTGGAGGAACTGAGCGAGGGGCGCACGACGATGGTCGTTGCTCACAGACTCTCGACCGTGCGCAATGCGGATACGATCGTGGTCTTGACGCAAAACGGGATAGAGGAGCAGGGTACCCATGACGAGCTGCTGGCGCTGGGCGGTGTTTACTCTCAGCTCTGGCACGGCCAAGAGGCACTGGACGTGAGCGAGTGATTTTTCCATGTCCGTGAAGTGCTCTAACGAGGGAATGTTAATTTTGCGAGAAACAAATCGAGCCGTGTTCTATTTTGTTTAAGAATTGTTTGTGATTAGAGGAAAATTCACTCTATTCATGTGATAAATTGACGTTCAAAATATTGAGGGTTACAATGTGCTTGTTATTATATGCACAGGGCTATTTTTCAGATGTTCTTACAGGGAGGGAGGTGAGTTTCATGTCAATGGATATGGCAGAGGAAATTCGGGCGCAGGAAGCCGCGGCTCATGAGATGATCGCCGCCGCTAAAGCGGAGGCATCACGCTCTCTGGCGGAAGCTCGAACTTCTGCAGAACAATCCGTCAAAGAGGCGAAGCAGAAGTTCCATCGTTTATTCAGAGAACAGATACTGAAGGCAGAAGCAGAAGCAGAAGCAGAGGCAACAACGATTCTGGAGCGAGGGAAACGTGATGCTGAGGAGTATTACCAGGAAAAATCTCCTCTTGTCGATGAAGTCTCAAAATGGTTAGCAAAAGAGGTGATGACGACATATGGCGCTGGCTGAGATGCAAAAGGTTCGTGTGGCGGTTCATGAGTCTGTGCTTGGGGATCTTATGCCCAAAATCCAAGAACTGGGTTGTTGCCACTTCGTCTCACAGGACGAACAGGATGGCCACGGTGTAGAGGGTGCCCTTTCTCCTGTCCGCACTCAATTGCGTTCCGTGGACGATTTGCTGGGAGAAGTGCGCTTCGCGATGCGTTTTCTTGATCCGTTTGTTGCGGAGAGGGGGAGCGCTGTTTCAAGGATCATGGGCGACGTTCCAGAATACTCTATTGCCGCTTTGGAGAAGGCGACGCCGGAGCCTGAATTTCGTGATTTGACACTCAAGCTAAGATCCTTTGAAAAGAGACTTTCCGATGCTCGTTCCGGAATTTCTCGCACTCGAGGTCTTTTACTACAGCTGAGTGCTTTGATGAGTATCCCTTACCCTCTTGAGTTTTTTAACAGGGGAACGGAGCTGGTATCAGGAGTTTTGTTGTCGATGAAGAAGGACTCCTTTCCCGGTTTTAAGACGGAACTTTTGGAGAAAATGGGATCTTCCGTGGAGTGCTCTGCCTTTTTCTCCGGAGAAAAGGATGCGGATGGAATCTGTGCGGTCATTTTTATGAAAGAGGATCAAGCGGAATTTCAATCCATTGCTGATGCGTATCAGGCGAGTCGCATGGATGTTCCGGAACAATTCAAAGTCTCAAGCCATGAGGAGTACGCGTTGCTAGAAGCGCAGCTTGACGAGCTTGAAAGCGAAGAAAAATCGATCATTTCAGAAATTACGGCTTTAGCCAGCGAAGCGTACGCTCAAAGTCTGCTGATGCTTGATTATTGGACGCTTCATCGAGAACAGCTGGACGCTTTATGTGACGGCGAGGGGACAGAGCAAGTTGTTTTGCTCAATCTTTGGTTGCCTCTAGAGGCGTTGCCCGCTTTTAAGAAAGTCTTGCAGCCCTATGAAGCTGTTTGTGAGATGGTTCTGGTTGAACCGGAAGAGGGAGAAACGCCGCCGACGCTTTTGCAAAACGATAGTTGGGCGGAACCGCTGGAGCCTCTTACATTGATGTATGGTACTCCTGCGTATAGTGGTGTGGACCCCACGCCGCTTATTACCCCGTTCTTCTACATCTTCTTTGGAATGTGCTTTGGCGATGCCGGTTACGGATTGATCCTCACCGGAGTGCTGGGGTACTTCCTGCTTCGAAAGAGGATGAGCGGCGTTGCGCGTAAGTTCTTCATCATTATCGCAATGGGAGGGATTGCTTCTGCAATCATGGGCGTGATTACCGGTTCTTATTTCGGTGATAGCTTGGATGCCTTTCCCTTTCTCTCCTTCCTTTCGCCTTTGAAATCGCTCAAGCTTCTGGATCCCATGAACGATCCGATGACGCTTCTGGGCATCTCGTTGCTTTTAGGGATGATCCAGATATTTACCGGTATCATCATGGCGATGCGCGAGCTCTGGAAAAAAGGGGACAAACTGGGTGCCCTTGCGGATCAAGGGGGATGGTTGGTTTTTCTCTCCGGATTGGTTCTTGTCGGTCTCACGGGCGGAGGTATGCTGCCCGCAGCGATGCAGGGTTTTTCTAAGGTTGTCGCTGCTGTAGGTGCTTTAATCCTGATATTGACACAAGGCCGAACTCGTCCGAGTTTTGCCGGGAAGGTTTTTTCCGGGGTTTTCAGTCTCTACAACGTAACGGGGTACTTGGGGGACGTTCTGAGTTACAGCCGTCTTCTGGCGTTGGGTCTCGGCTCCGCGGCAGTGGGAATGGTCATTAATTTGCTTGCTGTCTTAGTTAGCGGCGTTCCTTACGTGGGGTTGTTGCTGGGTGTCTTGGTTTTTGTTTTCGGGCATCTTTTCAGCATGGCGATTAATTTGCTGGGCGCATTTGTGCACTCGTTGCGTTTGCAGTATGTTGAGTTTTTCGGCAAGTTTTATGACACCAGCGGGGAGGACTTTGTCCCTCTTCGCAGAGCGACACAATACGTGCGCATTTCGGACCGCGCCGCGTCTTAAATAAAACACAGAATTCTAAGGAGGCGTATCTATACTATGGAAAATGTACTTGCAACGATGGCTGAACAACTGGGGCCGGCATTAGTGATCGTAGGAGCTGCTCTTGCCGCCGGTTTTGCCGGATCCGGTTCTGCATGGGGTATTGGTCTTGCCAATGAAGCGGCGGCGGGAGTTATGACGGAGGATCCCAAGAAGTTCGGAGCCTGCCTTGTTTTGCTTGCTCTTCCCGGAACACAGGGTATTTACGGGCTTCTGGTGGCTGTGCTCTCCCTTCAAAAAGTAGGCTTGATCGGCGGCACGCCCGTTGCCATTACGATTTGGCAGGGACTTTCCATTGCGGCTGCCTGTCTTCCCATTGCCATATCTGGATTTTACTCCGCTATTTGGCAGGGAAAATCCGCGGCTGCAACAATCCTGATGATAGCAAAACGTCCGGACCAGTTTGGTAAAGCGGTTATTCTTCCTGCTATGTGTGAAACCTATGCCATTTTCGGCCTCCTTGTGAGTATCCTCATGCTGAATGGCATCAAATTTTGATGCCGAAGCGGAGGGGATGACATGTCTCTGGCCCAGATTAAGGATAGGATAGAGTCGGGTGCAAAACAGGAAGTAGAGCAAATTTCCGAAAAATTCCGCGCGCACATGCATACGGTAAAAACTCGCGCAACGGAAGAGATTGCTCTGATGGATGAATCCACTCGGGGGCGTATTGAGAAGGAAAGGCCTGAAATATTCAAAAGACGAAAGATCGTTGTGGAGCTTGACGTTAAGCGGCTTCTGCTGGGGTCAAAACGTCATTTGATACAGGACGTTTTTGACTCAGCCCTTGTGAAATTACAGAATTTGGAGAGAGAACCCTATCTTGCGTTCTGTGAAAAACTTCTTCTTCAAGCGAGTGAAACAGGGGAAGAGGAAATAAGGGTCTCCCAAGAGGAGAAGTACCTTGACGAAAAATGGCTTGATGATTTCAATGCCAAGCATGGAAAGAGGATTGTCTTTTCCTCGGAAAGGCTTCCCATTGCCGGAGGATTTCTTCTTTCTAATGGCCGCATCCATGTGAACTGCTCTTGGGATTCACTGATTCAGGTGATGCAGGAAAATCGCGAGACCGAAGTCGTCAAGCGATTATTTCCATCCTGAGAGGAGTGATTGAATGTCCCGCAGGGAGGCTTATGGTTATGCCGTTGCACGCATTAGGGCCATGGAACACCGCCTCCTGGACGCTAATCTGATTCAACGATTGGTCGACTCGGAGGATGTTGCCGCAGTGTTTAAAATATTAGGGGAGACTGCGTATGCTAAAGAACTGGCGCTTATGCAAAGCAATGATCGCTTTGACGCCGTTTTGGAGGCAGAGTTGCTCTCTACCTATCACGAGGTTCAGACGTTTGTGCCGGATGGGGATTTAGTCGGCTTGTGCCGTATTCCTTATGACTTTCACAACGTCAAGGTTCTTCTAAAGAGCGGGTTTAATCTCAAAACAGGCGGTAAAAAACGTTGGGATTTACTTACAAGCTTGGGGACATTGCCGTTGGATAATCTGATCGAACAGATCGAATCAGAGGATTTCATGCTCCTTCCCTACGGATTGAGTTCTGTTTTACCTCAATGTGTGTCCGTATGGGAGCAGACCCGCGATGTTTTTGAGGTGGAGCGTCTTTTGGATCTGGCACAGTTCGCAACTCTGGGTAAGATTGCTGCGTCTCTGGATGAGGACGGCATTACGCGCTGGTCCAGAGCGCGGATTGATGCGGAGAATATTCGTAATTTGGTCAGGTTGAAGCGGTTTGGCTATGATGCCAATAAGGCGCTTCCGTTCTTGCATGATGGAGGAACTCTCTCAAAGGCGTTGCTTCTGTCTATGATTTCCGAACCGTTTGAAGGGTGGGGGCGGATGCTCTCTTTCTCAGATTTCGGAGGCATTATGGGGCATTTGCATGATACCGGAAACTTTGAGGCTTTTATTGTCTCGCTGGAGAGATTGCTCGACGAGTACGCTTTACAGCTGCTCTCACCTTACAAATACACGACGGATGCGCCTGAAAATATCTTGCTTTATCTCTGGAATAAAGAGATGGAGATCAAGAACATCCGGACGGTGATTGTTTCAAAAAGCATGAAGGCGGACAAAGAAACACTGAGGGGGTTGTTGCGCCATGGCATTGCATAATAAGAAAAAGGCCTTTATGGTTGCAATGGGAAGCTATGGTTGCGTTCTTCCTTTTCAGGCCATTGGATTTGACGCTGTCGTGTTGACCGACGAAAACATGAACTCCGTTCCTCAGATGGTTACACGATTTGCTAATGAAGAATGCGCCATCGTTTTCATGGAAGAGACAGTGTTTGAGCGTTTCCTCAAAGATATGAATGACATTAATGAAAAGACAGCGTTGGCAGTTGTGCCTATTCCGGATCAAACCGGATCTAAGGGAATTGGTTTCAGCTCAATTCGGCAGAGCGTTGAACGCGCAGTAGGAATGGATATTTTCAGTGTTCAATAGCATGACGATTCCGTTATTAATCAAGTATAGGGAGTATGGAGGCGATGTGTATGGGCACCGCTAAAACGATACAGGGAACCATTGCAAAAATATCAGGGCCTCTTGTCGTTGCTAAGGGCATGTTAGGTGCCTGTATGTTCGACGTGGTTCGAGTGGGGAATGCAGGGCTGGTTGGTGAAATCATCGAGTTACGGGATGATACGGCTTCTGTCCAGGTATACGAAGAAACATCCGGGCTTAAACCGGGTGAAATAGTTGTTTGTACCAGTGAATCCTTGAGCGTAGAACTTGGCCCCGGTCTTATTGAGCAATTCTTTGACGGTATTCAGCGTCCTTTGGAAAGCATTGAAATGATGGCTCAAAGCGCTTATATCACCCGAGGGATTTCCGTTCCCGCAATCAGCAGGGATAAAAAATGGGCGTTTATCCCCAAACTTGAAGCGGGAGCTGAAGTGGAACCGGGGGATGTGTTGGGCACGGTTGCTGAAACGGTGCTTGTAGAGCATCGGATCATGGTTCCCGTTGGAGTCCGCGGTGTTATCAAGGAAATTAAATCGGGAAATTTCACCGTAGAAGAACCCATCGCCGTTATTACGGATAGCAAAGGGCAGGATCGCACCATCACGATGCTCACCCGCTGGCCGGTACGAACGCCGCGCCCGGTAGCGCGCCGACTTCCCCCTGTTATTCCTCTGACGACGGGACAGCGCGTTGTGGATACGTTCTTTCCCATCGCACGCGGAGGGACGGCCTGTGTTCCGGGGCCTTTTGGTTCCGGTAAGACGGTTATTCAACATCAGCTGGCTAAGTGGGCGGACGCGGAGATCGTTGTTTATATCGGTTGCGGCGAGCGCGGCAATGAGATGACGGACGTTTTGCTTGAGTTTCCCGAGTTGGATGACCCCCGCTCTGGGCAGCCCTTGATGAAGCGAACGCTTTTGATTGCGAACACGTCCAATATGCCGGTTGCGGCACGCGAGGCCTCTATTTATACGGGAATAACGATTGCCGAGTATTTCAGAGATATGGGGTATTCCGTGGCTCTAATGGCGGATTCAACAAGCCGTTGGGCCGAAGCGTTGCGGGAAATGTCCGGCCGCTTGGAAGAAATGCCCGGAGAAGAAGGGTACCCGGCCTACCTTGGAACGCGTCTTGCCTCTTTTTACGAACGCGCAGGCCGTGTTATTTGTCTTGGTAAAGATGGCCGCGAGGGCGCTGTTTCCGTTATCGGTGCCGTATCTCCTCCCGGCGGAGACCTTTCCGAGCCGGTTACGCAGAATACGCTTCGAGTCGCGAAGGTTTTCTGGGGATTGGATGCGCAGTTGGCCTATCAGCGGCATTTTCCTGCCATCAACTGGTTGACGAGTTATTCCCTGTATGCGGAGACATTGGGCGAATATTGGGATTCCCTCTACCATGGTGAGTGGAGAGAGATGCGCACGCAGGCGATGTCGCTGCTTGAAGATGAGGATCGATTGAAGGAAATTGTCCGTCTCGTCGGTATTGATGCCCTTTCAAAAGAGGAACGCATGATCATGGAGACATCCAAATCATTGCGAGAAGACTTCCTGCACCAGAACTCATTCCACGAAGTTGATACCTATGCTTCTATGGATAAACAGGTGAAGATGCTGCGGAATATCCTTACGTTCCACACTTTTGGAATGCAGGCTCTCAACCGTGGTGCCGTTCTCCGCGATGTTATCAACATGCAGGTTCGTGAAGATATTTCGCGCATGCGTTACACGGAGGAAAAAGAGATTGCCCAGCTGGATTCTTTGGACATAAGGATTAAAAAAGAATTAAGCGAAATGATGGGCACAGGGGGTGAAGACGATGATGTTGCCTAAGGAGTATACGACTGTCAGTAATCTCTCCGGTCCCCTTATGGTCGTGGAGAAAATTATCGATGTTCGTTTTGATGAATTGGTTGAGATAAGACTTCAAAGCGGAGAGCGTCGTAAGGGGCGCGTGCTTGAGATCAGCGAGGATCAGGCACTCGTTCAGGTATA
>JAGPAO010000230.1 GCA_018063805.1 Synergistaceae bacterium
TATATTGCGCTGTTGAAGGATTACTACGGGGTTGAAGTCAAGCCGCAGAACTACAAACAAAATGCGGAAAAAGCTCGTTTGCTGATCAACCATTGGGTGGAGGAGAAGACGCAGGATAGAATCCGCGATATTCTTCAGGAGGGAAGCTTGAACTCCGATACGCGCCTGGTGCTTGTCAATGCGATTTATTTTAAGGCTGCGTGGGCATACCCCTTTCCGGAAAAAGCAACCAAGAACGACTTCTTTTACAGTTCCCCGAATAAGGCGAAGCTGGTGCGTATGATGAATCAGACGGAGACGTTTGAATATAAGGATGCCGGAGATGCCGCCATTCTAAAGCTCCCCTATAAAGAGGGGCTGCGTTCGATGCTGATCGTTCTGCCGAAAGAAAAACATGGGCTGGCAGCCTTGGAGCAAAAACTTTCTCCGCAACTCCTTCATGGTTGGCTGCAGGGGATGAAACCAACCCGAGTGCAGGTTGCATTGCCCCGCTTTGAGATGGAGGATGATTTTAACCTCAAAGCGCCTCTGAGTGCTCTGGGTATGAAAGATGCCTTTATTCCGCGAGTGGCAGATTTTAGCGGAATAGACGGCAGCCGGAATTTGAATATCGATCTCATCATCCATAAGGCGTTTATAGCCGTTACGGAGAAAGAAACGGAGGCCGCTGCCGCAACCGTTGTTGTAATGCGCGCGATGGCTATGCTTCCTGTGGATCCCGTTCTTTTCCGCGCGGATCACCCCTTCCTCTTCTTAATTCGCGATGAGACCACCGGGGCCATTCTTTTCATGGGGCGCATGACAGAACCGAAAGAGCCGAAGAAGTAGAGCGTGGATTATTTAGTGGTGGTGTCTCGATGAGATTTTTTACTCGGATTTGTATGGCGTTTGTGCTGCTGATTGTGGGAGGACTCTGTTTGTCCGTGGTTGCGGAATATGCGACAGACCCCGTTCGCGCCTTGTCCAAGCTCTCCTACCATGATTATCTGGCGGATATCCGGAAGCTGAGGCAAGAGGGAAAGCAGGCGGAAGCCTTGCAGCTGGCTCAGTATGTTTCGCGCAACCCGGATTTTCCCAATCAGGATTTGATTGCCGCTGAAATAGAGGATATGAAAACAAAGGAATCTCCCGTCAATAGGATCAAAAGAGGAATCGTCGGTTTTCTCACCGGGAGAGGGGAAAGCGCGGAGGAAATGGGAGGAGCGATGGTCTCTGACCTGTTGCTGGGAGGGGATCTCCGAGATGTGATCGCTCATCTGGGTGGGTTTGACGGCAAAGATGCGGATCCGTTTGTCGAGGCGCTTCGCTCTGTGAGTGGTTTAACAGCGCAGGCACAGACGGTGGACTGGAGTCCCTCTCTGCTCAAAATTTTACGCAAAAGCGACTCTGTCAGCCAGCCCTTTGAGAACTGGCTGATGTCGGAGATCAAGAAATCTCTTCAAAAAGGAGACCTCACGCCCGAGCTTGCCTCCGCGTTGCAAAACAGCGCAAGGCTGGCGCAGCGCATCGGATTGCCGAGAATGAGGAGTACTTTTCAGGCCGTGGATACGCCGGAGGATCTTGCCGCTTTTACCGCACTGGCAGAAAAGAATTCGGATACGGCTTACCTCATTGTTAAAAATGGAGGCATGGAGTTGCTGCGGAGGCAGAAGGGGCCATTTGATTCCAAGTCGCTTGAGCTTTTAAAGCTTGCCGCCAATAAGGGGCCGGAGGGCGTCGCCGTGCTGTTAAAACCCTCCTTTAAGCTCAGCCGTCTTTTAAGCCGTTTGCATCAGGGTGCTTCATGGCATCGTTTTTCCGATGCTGTGGGAGGCGGGATGGAGGCTATTCTCGCCGGTATCCGAAACAATAGCGTTATGGTGTGGATTCCCGTTCTTGGGGCGTTCGTGTCTTTTGGCGGATCCGTGATGTGCTTTAAGAGTGCTTTTCGCAAGAAATCGCCGAATCCGGCAAATGTGTGAGGGGCATTAAATTATTTAAGAGGGGATCTTTATGGACGTAAACTTTGTAAAGCTAAGCCCTACGCAGAATATGACGCTTTTGATCACGAGTCCCGTCGATAGAAAAGACCATGCGGAGTGCGCCTCGCAGTTGATGAGATATGAGAGTGTGCACGCAGAACAGACGGGATTTGTAGAAAAACCGAGGAACGAGAAAGCCGCTGCTCGGCTTCAAATGGCGGGCGGCGAGTTTTGCGGCAATGCGGCAATGGCTTTGGCCGCATTGATTGCTCGGGATAAAAAATTAATGCACAACGGCACGCACCCGCTTTTGCTTGAAGTATCGGGGCATAGCGCGTTGGTGGAGTGTTTGATCACACCTAAGGACGGTTATTTTATCGGCAAGGTAAGAATTCCCTCTCCGCAGTTTGCGGAATCAAAAGAAATAACAGTGGGGGATGGGGTTCTAAGCGCGCAGATGGTCCATTTTTCGGGCATCACGCATATGATCATCACCGAATCGTTGCCGGAGGCAAAGAAAAGGGCGCTCATCAACGGTGTCACGCAGCAGTATAAGGACTATACAAAAGAGGATGCCCTTGGCATCCTCTTTTTGAACAAAGCCGCAATGGAAATGGAGCCCTTTGTTTACGTTCCCTCCGCACAATCGA
>JAGPAO010000013.1 GCA_018063805.1 Synergistaceae bacterium
AGATCCCCCTCCTTGATATTGATGCTTACGTTGTTTAGAACTTCATCATCATCGAAACTCTTACAAAGGTTTTCTATGATAATGAGGGAGTCGTTCGCAAGATTGACCACTACGCATGGCCTCCTATTCTTGGTTGAATCTGATTGCGTAAATCTGTATCTTATCACCGTGCAATTCTATCATAAAATATTTCAAAAACAGTCAGTAATGGTAGCGAACTAACGGAGAGTGAGTGACGGGTATGAATCAGGCATTTGTAAAAGAGACAGACGCGGAAACCCAGGAATTTCGTGATGATGCGCGTCATCGAAAAAATCTTGAGGATTGGTTAGTCATACAGGAAAAAAAGCTGGCGGTTCTGCTGGAAAAAGGCAAGGCATCGAATTTGGATGAGGAAAAACGGGAGAAGTGGATTCGCGATACTCAGGAGGATATCGAAAAGACCAGGGCTGAGTTGGCGCGGATGGATAAGGCGTAAAGGATGAACAAGGCATGCGCATCTCAGCAAAACGGCGTGTTCGCAGTATGAGTATATGGTATTATGACTATATTGCGAAAATAAAATGATTTTAATTTTGATTTATTTTTGCGAGTGTTTCTATCGCTGAATAGAGGTGTTCGCTTCATGGATAAGCTGTTTACGGAGATAACCGTTGGAGATTTAAGGATTAAAAATAGAATCGTCATGCCGCCTATGTGCATGTATCAAGCAGATAACAGCGGCAACGCACAAGATTTCCACGTCACCCACTATGCAACGCGCGCAATGGGCGGCGTAGGGTTGATCATCGTGGAAGCGACTGCCGTTGAGCCATGCGGGAGAATTTCCGATCAAGACTTGGGCATCTGGAGCGATGACCATATAGAGGGCTTGAAGAAAATTACCGATCAAGTCAAATCGTACGGTGCACACATCGGCATACAATTAAACCACGCCGGCAGAAAGTGCGGAGCCAAGTCAGAAAAAACCATTTACGCGCCGTCCCCTATAGCCTTTAGTGAGGAATATTTAGTGCCTGTTGAAATGACGATGGATGACATTAAAAGAGTCATCGCTTTGTTTAAGGACGCTGCCAAACGGGCAAAAAAAGCGGGTTTTGAATTAGTCGAAATCCATGGGGCTCACGGTTACCTGTTGTCGGAGTTTATGTCGCCGCTTGCCAATACGAGAACGGATAGGTACGGCGGTTCTCACGAAAACAGAGTGCGGCTTGCAGGGGAAATCATTGATGCCGTTAAAAGTGTTTTTGATGGAACCATTGGGTTTCGAGTCAGCGCAGAGGATTACGTCGAAGGAGGCAACCACCCCTCCGATTTAGTCAAAATGATCAATTTTGTAAAAGATAAAGGTGTAGAAATCGTCAATGTCAGCTCGGGCGGAGTCGCTGAAGCCTCTATTCCGCTTTATCCGGGGTATCAAGTGAAGTTCGCCGAAGAAATTAAAGAGGGGTGTCAGTTGCCAGTCATCGCCGGAGGGCTGTTGACGGATGCATTAATGTTGGAAGAAATCCTGTGCAATGATAGAGCGGATATGGTCTTCTTGGGGCGAGAGCTGCTGCGCAATCCCTACTTTGCATTAAAAGCGGCACACACGCTCAAGGTGGATATTGAATGGAATACAAGCTACGAGCGTGCGCGATTCCGATAAACCGCGCTCAGCCGCTTGTCCTTTTTTGAGGGGATAAGCGGCTTTTTTACTAGGTGGCGGAATTTGCTTTTAAGAGTACAGGCACTTGGCTAACTTTAGGAGGAGCTCGTCGCGGCGGTCAAGGGCTTCCTTGTCCTTGCCGTCGGAGTAATCATAGAAACCCTTGCCGCTTTTTACTCCGTATTCTCCGTGTTTTACCAAATTCTCCAGTAGCGGGGAGACGCTTTTTGTGTCGCTTAATTCGGGGAACAAATATAAGGCGATGCTGTAGAATGTATCGAGTCCGCCCAGGTCGGCCGTTTCGAAGGGGCCAATAGCGGCGTATCGCATCCCAAGGCCGAATTTCAGCACATTATCAACGTCCTCGGTACTCGCAATTCCGCTTTCAACAATATGCAGCGCCTCACGCAAAACAGCGAATTGGATGCGGTTGAGCACAAAACCGGGTGCATCTTTTTGAACCATGATGGGTTTTTTCCCGACCTGCTTGGCAAAGTCATAGACGGTACGCGCGGCCTTCTCCTCCGTCAGCTCCGCGCATGTAACCTCTACCAGCGGGATAAGATGAGCCGGGTTGATCCAGTGCATACCCACAAAACGCCCGGGAAGTTTAACGGCCAGGGCGATTTCGGTTAACGAAAGGCCGGATGTGTTACTGGTGAGGATGGCGTGGGCGGGGACGATTTCGCTTATTTCGCGCCAGAAAGCATGCTTTGCCTCCATTTTTTCCGGGATGGCTTCGATGACGAAATCCGCTTTTGCAAAGCAACCTTTATCAAGGGTGTGTTCTATCATTCCTCGGCAGTGATCCGATTGTGATTGCGTTAATTTGCCTTGAGAGACGAGTTCCTTCTGGTTTATATCAATCAGGTTGCGGCTGAGTTCCAGGGATTGCTCCTCTATATCGTAAAGCATCACCGTGCAGCCTTTTTCTGCCAGAATTTGTGCGATGGATGAACCCATGATGCCCGCTCCGGCAACCGCAACGGTTTGGATACCCTCCGGTTTCAGTGCTTCCTTATCGGTCATTTTAATTCCTCCTCGATAAATATCTGAAATTTCTGAATTTATCCTTTGTGAGAAGTATACCATGATTTATTTTAAACCGTACCCTACAGAACACCCCGATAAATGCAATGTCGAGTATGAGTATGAGAAGAGCACGAACGGGGTCTGATTTTCGTTCTATATTTATTTTTCGCTATTTTGATATAATTGCAACAGGCGGGGAGGGGATACCATGATGATAAAAAAATCAGACGCAGAGGAACCTCTGGATTCAACAAAGAAAAGGGCCGATACACTACGCAGGGATGAAGATAGCTTGTGGAAGGACATCGTCGAGCGCTTCTTCTATCAAATGCTGGAGCGAGCGATCCCAACGCTTTATGCGGACGCCGATACGGACACACCGCCTCGTTTTTTGGACAAGGAACTGAAGAAAGCCACCTATGCCATGCCGGGCGGAAAGCACGTCGCTGATTTTCTCGTCGAAGTCCCCCTGAAAAACGGCACGTGCGAATGGATTCTGCTCCACATTGAGCTGCAAGGCAAGGGCGGTGAAAGTTTGCCGTTTCGCATGTTCCACTACAAAGCCCTTATCTTTGCCATGTACAAACGGGAATCTGCGGCGCTTGCTATTTTGACGGATACTCGCCCAAAAGAAGAACCGGAGTGCTACGAAAGCGAGCTTTACGAAACATCCGTCACCTATAAATATAAGCGCTTGGTCGTTTCAGAATTGGAAGAAGAAGAACTCCTTGCGAGCGGCAACCCCTTTGACCTTGCCCTGTGTGCCGCACAACGAGCGCTGAAAAGCAAGCATGATGAACGCCAAAAACACTCCTACCTAAAAGAATTATTGGGATTTTTAGGTGATAGAGGCTGGAACCATGGCGACAAACACCGATTACTGCTTTTTATTGAAAAAATCATCAATCTTCACGACACGGAATTAGTCCTCGATATAGTAAAATACCAGGAAGAGCTGGAGAAGGAGGGACGCATCATGTACGTTTCTTTGGCGGAGAGAGTTTACAGAGACAGAGGGCTGCGAGAAGGTAGACAAGAAGGCAGACAAGAAGGCCGGCAAGAAGGATTAGAAAAAGGAAAACTCGAAGGAAAACTCGAAGGAAAACTTGAAATCGCCCGAAAGATGAAGGCCATGAATCTGCCCCTTGATGTCATTGCTAAAGCAACCGATCTGTCTGAGGCGGAAATAAACCTATTGGATTAAAGGCTTAAGGGCACATTAATAACGGGCTTGGAACCGGATACTCGGCGTCCAAGCCCGTTTGTTTTGTATAGAACAAACGAGGCTGGAATAAATTTTCTTTAAATTCTAAATATGTATTTTACGTTATCATGTTATAATTTAAAAATAAAAATTTCACTTCGCCAGATAACCTGTTAATAGATTGGTAAACGGCCGGGCTATAAGAGGAGATGTAAGAATACCATGAAAAAAAAGAGTGCTTTTTTAAATTTTATAAAACGCTTTGTTTTAGGGGTTGTTGTTTTAATAGCCCTTGTTTATGGAGTTGTATATTTAGGGCACAAAGTGTTCTTTAAAATACCATTTTCAGACAAGCCAACCATCGCGGCATTAAATCAAGATGGATTTTCATTGGACGCTGCAAGTCATGAACAACCTCAAACGATGGAAGCCTATGTTGAGGTTCTTTCGAGACAAGTCAAAAATTACAATAAGCATCTCGATGCTTATTGGCCAAATAATCCTCAAAAAAATCAATATGTGATTGCTAAATCGTTGAACGAACAAGAAGCTTATTTAATTGCACCGGATGGCGTGATTAAAAGAATGTCAAAGCCGGAATTTGATTCTTACAACGTTTCATCTTTCAATATGGATGGACAATGGTGCCCATTTAACATAAATGATATTGAAGGAGCGTATATTCCTGTTTCTCCGGAAGGATTGAAAAATTATTATGTTTTTCAAAAATACTATCATTTAGGCACATATGATCAGTTTTTATCCTACTCTCACGAGCTGTTCCATTCAATCACTCAAGAGCGATGGGCGGGACCAACTGGTATTGCGTATGGCAATGCAGATAGAGATGAAAGATTTAATGATTCATCTGCAAGACGCACAAGGATGCTGTTGCAGCAACAATTAACTGCGGCAATTTGTGATGATAGTAATCGTGAAAAATACATTAAAGAGGCTGTTTCAACCTATAAAGCGTATCGTAAAAACAATAAAACCGATTACGATGCAGCTCTTTTTTTTGATCGTATAGAAGGCACAGCGTATTACTATGAGCTTGTTTCTGCTTTATATGCGGGATATCCGGACCAAATAAAAAATCAAAATGATATGTACAAAGCTCTTAAAGTTATTTTAGCAGATGATCGGCCAGCGTACCGAACTATCGGTGTTGTAAGCGAAGGCTATAAAGTCGGTGGTTTCGCATCCATTTTATTGGATTTATTAGCTATCGAAAATAATGAAGACCCAATGGAATGGAAAAAAGATATTGAAAAAGATTATTATTTAACGCCCATGTTAATCTTGGAAAAAAAATATGAAAATCAATTGCTTCCGGAACCGAAGTCAATACCCACCCAGACAGAATATGACCGATGGATAGCCGGTAAATATGAAATAGCTCCGGAGGCATCACTAACTTCGAGGATATTTACTATTTTATACGGGATCATCTTTTAAGTGCTTAACTTGAGAAGCAGTTGCTTTATATTTTATGATACGGTAAATCAATGCAATGCAATTTTTTCATTGCTCGCTCAACCGATCTGTCCGAGGCGGCAATAAACCGGTTGGATTAAAGGAATAAAAATAAAATCCACCCTCATTGAGGGGAATTATTGTATGGGGCGGGCGTAGCTTTTGACTCTGAGTTTAAAGAGTACGGAGCAACCCCGTCCCTCGTTTTGCCCCTCACGGAATAAAAGAATCCTATTTAGGAATAATTTGACGAAAAGAAAGCTTCGTGTTAGAAATAATTTGATCGAAATATTCTCGTCCCATGTGTTCACGCATTTCGCGCTACCTAAAACATACAGTCTCAATAGCCACAGACACTGCGTTGTGGTTGGCAACGGGGTACGCGGATAGCTTAAGCGGCACTAAAACCGGATGGAGGGTATATATGTCTAAACTGATAAAAATATTTCTCATCATCTCAAATTTTCTGCTTTTTTGTATCAAAGCGGTCCTCTTTGTCCTCGCCGGGGCATATCTGGTGTTTTACTCCCTGGGGGGTATTGGTGCAATAACGGCTCCTGATGTCTATCGGTTGGGTGCGTTGCTATTGCCGCCCCTCGTGAACCTCGTCATGCTGCTCTTTCTTTTTAACGGTTTAAAATCATCTTTAATTAAAGTCATTTTTTTATTCATTAACGGCATCACCGCAATGCACTACGCAGGCGAACTATTTGGGAAAATACGGCTTTATACGCGCCTTGGCAGTGGTTCACACCTGGGGAGCGCGAATCTCGGGATCAACACAATGTGGATTTGCATTTTTTTATTTTTAACCGTGCTTTTTACGCTAAACACCCTTGTCATGCTTGAGGTTATCCCGATCCATAAAAAAGACAAAGAGCAGCCACCGTTAGAAACTCCGGCAGAGGGTACAGGTGCCGCGCTTGCAACAGCTGTAACAGCGAATATGGAGGTAGCAGATGACCCAAAAACGCAACCAATGCAGTAACCATAGCCAACCACAGAAATGCTGGTAGCGGCAATGCCTAAACACCATTAAAACAAACAAAGGGGATAGGAACAATGGATAAACTGAAGGGTAAAAAACTACTATATATAGGGGTGCCGGTGATCCTTCTGGCGGGGCTTCTCTTTTGGGGCGCAAAGGCGTACTCCTTTGCGCCCAGCCTCTCGTCCACATCCTTTGAGTGGCTGGTGGAACCGCAGTATGAATCGGCAAATGATTTTTCCTCCGGCGTCGCCTGGGTTAAGGTCAAGAAGGACGTGTGGCGGCAGATAGACACGCAGGGCAATATTCTTATTGATAACTATGCGGCGGATGATGTTAACACTTATGATGAAGAGACCGGTCTTGCAGCTTTTACATCAATAAACTATAACAATGGTTTTAACGAGGGATTTATCAATCTTTCGGGGGATATCGTCATCTCTCCAGAGTATTCTATGGTGAATGATTTCCAACACGGCATGGCCCCGATTGTGAAAAAAATAGACGGGAAATGGGAATACAGATATGGCATTATTGACCGTACGGGGAGGGTAGTTTTGCCTTTGGTGTATGAAAGTATCATTCCCGTCTCCCCCCATGTTTTCGCGGTAGGAAAAACGGGGCGAAAGACGACGGGGGACCCGTACAACGGGGAGAAGTGGATGTACGTCAACGAAAAAGGGGAGCCTATCTCCGACCAAATCTTTGAGTTCAAAGACCTAGACGGAAATCCCCAAACCCCAGGTAGCACGTTTCATACCACTCTTCCTCCCAACCTTTGCCTGACCGGCGTCGATGGAAAAGTGGGGCTTATCAACGACAAAGGAGAGTGGGTCCTGCCCGCCTCCTACGACATGATTTATAAGGCAACCCAAGAACCCATTGGAGTACTCAAGGACGGAAAGGTGGGCTTTATAGACTTAAAGGGGAACACCGTGATCGATTTTAAGTTCGGAGAATACTTTGCTCTGAATAATTCTTATTATCAGTTCTCCGAGGGGCTGGCTGTCGTCGTTCTATCAGGCTCTGTCACCCCAAAGGGGGGGATCCCCAAAAGCGGTGTGATCAACGGAAAGGGAGAGTTGCTTTTTCCCCTGCCAGGGGTGGCATTCGGCCCTTATAAGGAGGGTTTTGTTATGGTTGGCACAAGAGAAAATGTGCACGGTTTAGTTGACCGGACGGGAAACTGGTACCCGCTTCCCACGCACTTGATGATATGGACTAACAGGGTCTCGGATGGAATACTGTTCGTGGTGGAAGACAAAAGTGACGGAAAGAACATAAAACTTGGGAAGTTTGGGTATATAAAGGTCAAGGTCGACCCAAAACAATAGGCGCCCTTGATGTCATTGCTCGCGCAACCGATCTATCCGAGGCGGAAATAAACCAGTTGGATTAAATGTTTATCGGCACATAAATAGCGGGCTTGGAGACCGTGTATTCGATTCCAAGCCCGTTGATTTTATACAAAGCAGAAGTTTTTCTACCGGCTGTTTCTCATCCGCAAGCGTCCCCTCCAGAGCACTCCGATAAAGGCAATGCCGAGTACGAGAATGAGAAGGGCCAGTACGGAGCCGTACTGAATGCCCCGTGTCTTTTCGATCTGCGTTCCCGCCGTCGCCAGCACTAAGACGTGGTAGGGGAGCGCCATCACGCTTTGAAATAAGCTTTTAGCGATTTCCGGGGTGAAAAAGGCGACTCCGGTAAAGATGATGGGGGCCGTTTCCCCGGCAACGCGGCCGATGCTTAAAATAGCCCCGGTGAGGATAGAGGGCAGAGCTGCGGGAAGAACGGCTCGGCTGATCGTCTGCCATCGCGTGGCTCCTAAGCTGAAGGATGCATCCCGGTAATCCCGGGGGACATTTTGCAGCGCTGTCTCGGATGCGCCCACAATGATGGGCAGTGCGAGGCAGCCAAGCGTGAGCCCTGCGGAGAGCAAGTTTGTGCCGAATTTAAGAAAAACACAGAAGAATGAGAAACCGAACAGCCCGAAGACAACGGACGGGACGCCGGCAAGGCAGCGGATCGCAAGCCGGATGGAGCGCGTCGTTGCGTTATCCAGAGCGTATTCATGCAGGTAGATAGCGGTCAGTACGCCAACGGGAAATGCGAATGCCATGGACACGATAATGAGTTGAAGCGTCCCCACGAGAGGCGTTAGGATCCCTCCCTCCGTCATTCCGTTGCGCGGCGGTTCCGTAAAGAACTCCCACGAAAGCGCCGAGTAGCCGCGTGCCACCAAGAAACCGAGAATGCCGAGCAATGTTGCTGTGACGAGCAGTAGCACGATCCAGAGGGTCAAACGCGCCAGCTTATCCTTTAATTTGCGTCTTTGGATGCTCATGATTGCCACCTCTTTCCCCTTGCCTCTACCTTTGCGGCGATTAAATTAATGGCGAGCGTGAGCAGGAGCAGCAGTAACCCCATAAAGAAAAGGGCGTGGTAGTGAGGGGAGCCCACGGCTGTTTCCCCCATTTCCGCAGCGATCGTTGAGGTCAGAGGGCGTACCGGATCCATGATGGATTCAGGGATCATTGCCGCTCCTCCTGCGGCCATTAAAACCACCATTGTTTCCCCAATCGCCCGCATCACGCCCAGGAGGCAGGCCTGAAGGATTCCGGGAAGAGCCGCAGGGATGACGACCCCGCAGATGGTTTCGCAACTCGTGGCTCCCAGAGCATAAGACGCATCCCGAAGGGATCGGGGAACGGCAGAGAGGCTATCCTCCGCGATGGAGACGACGATCGGAATCACCATGATGCCGAGCAGCAGGGAGGCGTTAAACAGATTCAGCCCGGAAAGCAGCTCAAATCGCTGCTGTAAAAAAGGGGCAAGAACGATCATCCCGATGAATCCCAGCACAACGGAGGGCAAGAAGCCCAGAATCTCTATAATCGGTTTGAAGAATTCCCTCAGGATAGGAGGGCATACGTCGGATAAGAATACAGCCAGTGCTAACGAAATGGGCAGAGCTAAAAGAGCCGCTAAAAGTGTGGCGGATAGCGATCCGACAATGAGAGGGAGCATCCCGAACTTTGGGGGCTCCATTGCCGGATACCAGAGTTTACCCAATAATAAATCGCTTAATGTGGCATGCCGGAGAATGGGTATCCCTTCTTTTGTTAAGAAAAAAAGGATGAAGCACATGATCACGATCCCCAGCATGGCAACTGCTGTTACCAAAAATCGGGGGACTCTGTCCCCTCGAATCTCTCCTGCGGCTTTTTGAGTGAAAGGGAGGAGGGGGATTCCCCGCCCCCCCGGTTTTTTAAAGGACATGACGCACCCCCTACTTCAGGGTTACAAAACCTTCCTTGGCAACAAACTTCTGCCCTTCAGCGCTCTTGAGGAAATCCAGATACTTCTTGACATCACCCTTGGGTTCGCCGTTGGTGTACATGAACAGCAATCTTGAGGTTGCAAATTTCATGCTGCGTGCTGTTTCCGGGGTTCCTTTAACACCATTGATCATCAAAGACTTCACTGCTTTAGTGTTGGTGTATCCGAGGCTGTCATAGCCAATCGCAAGAGGATTGGAGCTGACCGTCTGGATAACGGCACCGGAGGAGGCCACGATGAGGGCTCGCGGTGTGACAGGCTCTTTTTTCATGATTTTCTCTTCCCAAACTTCAAAGGTGCCGGAGCTCGTGTCGCGTCCTACGACGGCGATTTTTTTATCGGGTCCTCCGACCTCTTTCCAATTGGTGATGGTTCCCATGTAGATATCTTTCAGCTGCGCAGTGGTCAAGTTCTTAACAGGGTTTGAAGGGTGCACAATGGGAATGATGCAATCCACCGCTACTACATGCTGCTTGGGTGTGATTCCCTTTGCCGTTGCTTTTTCAATTTCTTCTTTTTTCATCTCACGGCTCATATTGGCGATATCTGCTGTTCCATCGACAATGGCCTTGGCACCGTTACCGCTTCCGCCGCCGGATACGGAAATCTTAATCCCGGGGTTGTTCTTCATAAACGCTTCCGCAGTCGATTGTGCAAAGGGAAGAACGGTGGTGGAGCCATTCATAACAATTTCCCCGGCAGCAAACGCTGCCCCCGCAAACAACACACCGGATATCAATGCCGCAAATCCCAAAATTGCCTTGCGTGTTTTCATTTTCATTTCCTCCTTAGTTTTTTGTCTCGTTGAGGTAAGTGTATCGCCTCTGCTACACGCTAACATGAACGCTATGTTACAGAAATGTAAAGGATGAGCGTTGTTACGTATTTGTTACATAAATGTAATGCGAGCGGGGTGGGGGAGGGGGTATAGTTCTTTTGATAAATAAGAGAAAACATGGGGAGGTGTGTTTTTTTGTTAGAGCATAACGCTGAAAAGAACGATGCGGATAAAGGCCCTAAAATGCAGTCTCGAGAGCTTTCGTTAACGTATAGGGGAAACAGTGAGCCTTCGTTGAAGGGCGTTAATTTGGATATACAAGAGCGAGCCGTAACCGCTTTTATCGGACCATCCGGTTGCGGGAAGAGTACTTTCTTGCGCTGTCTTAATAGGATGAATGATTTCATCCAAGGGGTTAAAATTAACGGGAACGTTTTGTTGGATCGCGAGGATATCTATGCTCCGGAGATGGACGTTATTGATCTGCGGCGGCGGGTGGGGATGGTTTTTCAACGCCCCAATCCCTTTGCTTCCTCCATTCGTGATAACGTGGCCTATGGACCCAGGTTGCACGGAACGACGGATAGGAGTACTTTAGATGATATCGTGGAGCGGAGTTTGAGGGGCGCCGCATTGTGGGATGAAGTGAAGGATAAACTGAATACGCCGGCTCTTTCTCTATCCGGCGGACAGCAGCAGCGGCTTTGCATTGCAAGGGCGATTGCAGTGGAACCGGAAGTTCTCTTGATGGATGAACCCACGTCTGCGCTGGATCCGATGTCTACGGCAAAGGTGGAGGAATTGGTTCGGGAGTTGAAGGAGCGCTATACAGTTGTTATTGTAACCCATAATATGCAGCAAGCCGCAAGAATTTCCGATACAACTGTATTTTTTCTTTTGGGTGCCTTGATTGAAGTCGGCAGAACGAGGGATATCTTTAATTCGCCGAAGGATCGCCGCACAGAGGATTACATCACAGGCCGCTTTGGATAGCGTCCGAGAGGGGTGGAATAATGGATTTCAGTGCTCGCAGACATATGGATGAAGAATTGCAGGGGGTGCGTGATACCCTCTTTAAAATGGCGGTTCTTACGGAAAAATCGGTGAAGGATGCCGTTTGGGCTCTTGTGAATCGGGATGAATCGGTGGCTCAATCCGTTCTGAACGGGGATGATGCGATCGACGCATTGGCTCATGATGTCGATTCATCTTGCTTTTCTCTCATTGCGCGTTATCAGCCGGTGGCTTTGGATTTGAGACAAATCGCGGCAATGGTGCACATGGCTATTGATTTGGAGCGTATCGGAGATTTAGCCGGGAATATTGCTGAAATTGTAATGCATCTCCCTATTTTAGCCAAACCATTGGTGGATATCCCCCGAATGAGCGAGTTGGTGATTGAGATGATCAATCTATCCATGACGGCATTTTTAAAGGAAGATGTGGCTCCTGCCCACAAGGCTTTTGCCATGGATGATCTGGTGGATGATTTGGAGACGCAGGTATTCCGAGAGTTGTTTGTCATGATAATGGAAAATCCGGAAATTATGGAGCGTGCCAATCGTCTGATTATGATCTCCCGAATTTTGGAGCGCGCCGGGGACCACGCGACCAATTTGTCCGAACAAGCTTGCTTTGCCATTACGGGCGAAAAGGTGAAGGCTTCCCAGTTTAGAAGGCCAAGGGAGGCTCTCTGATGTCTGCAGAGCGCATCCTGATTGTCGAGGACGAAGAGCCGATCGCTAAACTGGTGGAAGAGGCGCTTCGCCGATGCGGTTACCGTACGGAAATAGCCGAAGACGGAGATTCTGCGCTTGAAAAAAGCTGGGAGACGATTCCCGACCTCATCATTCTTGATTTGATGCTTCCTCGCCTGGATGGCTGGGAGGTTTGCCGTCGCTTGCGCGAGGACAAAAAAACAAAGGGCATCCCCATTATCATGCTGACGGCAAGAAGAGGGGAAAAGGAGATTGTTGCCGGGCTGGAGCTGGGGGCGGATGATTATATGGAAAAGCCGTTTTCCATCGCGGAACTTGCGGCCCGGGTTAAGGTGCAATTGCGAAAGCGCGCGGTCGGTTCCGATAGACAAGGGGGATCCCTTGCGATTGGTCCCCTTCGCATTGATGCGGAGAGCGGAGAGGCTCTTCTGAAGGGGGCTCCGCTGGATCTTTCTCCTATTGAATACCAGCTGTTGGAAGTGCTTGCGCTTGCAAAGGGACGATTAGTATCCCGTGACGAATTGCTGTCTAAAGTTTGGGGTTTTACCGTAGGGGATTCCCGGACGGTGGATGTGCATATTTTCAGACTGCGCCGCAAAATCGAGGAGGATCCGGAAAAACCGCAGCTGCTTCATACCGTTCGAGGGCGAGGGTATCGTCTCCTCTTTAAAGAAGATGTTCCAAGGTGAGGACGCTCGGGAAAAAAATCAGTGCGCTTGTTCTCGTTACGCTGCTGGTTGGTACGCTTCTCTCCTGGCTTCTGGTCTCCGGAGATCTCAAAACAAGGTTGAACGAAGAAGTTTCGGATCAACTCTCAACGGATACCCGGGCGGTTGTCCAACTATTACAGGAGAAGGGGGTGGCGTCTCTTTCAAGCAGTCTTGAGAGTTGGAGTCGGATTTTAGGGGTGCGCATTACTCTTATTGACGGTGACGGCAGTGTTTTGGCGGACAGTACGATCTCCCCCGATCAGCTGAGCCAAGTGGACAATCACTTGACACGTCCGGAGATTCATCAGGCTCTGGAAGCGGGCTCGGGGCGGGACTTGCGTTACAGCGAGAGCACCCGGGAGCGTTATCTTTATTATGCAGTGCGCACAATGATTGGTGATCGGCCTATAGTTGTCCGTTGTTCTCTCTTATACAGCCAGTTTGATCAGATTTTATGGCGGGTTCGGCGGCATCTTGTTCTCTCCCTTTGCATCGCCGGTTTTTTCAGTATGCTGTTGGGAAGCCTGTGGGCACGTCGGCTGACGCACCCCTTGGAAAAACTGACCCTTGCGGCCGGTGCCCTGGAGCGCGGCGAGAGGGCGGCTTTCCCCGATAGCGGCGGGACGGAAATAGAGAGACTCAGCCTATCCATGAAAAATATGGCGGAGCGCTTGGAAGCGACTGTGGCGGATTTGCAAGAAGAACGGGAGCAACTGCGCACTGTCGTGGAGGCTATGCCTGTGGGGCTCTTGCTTTTGGATTCTGCGGGGAGAGTGCGCTACGCAAACGGTGTCCTCCATGCTCTGCTGCGTGACTTGCCTGAACGGCTTGAGGGGGAATCCATACAGGGAGCGATACGGATTCCGGAATTGATCGATCTTTTCGCTGCGGTGCAGCGGCGGCAGAGGGAGAAATGCTCCTTTCCCTTTAGGCAGGGGGGATCGCAGTTTTTTTTCGGAGCGGAGGCGATTCGCACGGGAAACCAGGTGCTGATGATCGTGCAAGATGTTACGGAACAGCATCAACTGGAGAGCGCTCGCCGATCTTTCTTCGCCGATGCAGGGCACGAGTTTCAGACACCGCTGACCGTCATTGCCGCAGCGGCGGAATTGCTGGCGCAGATGACGGATTCGAACGGTGCGGAGCGGGATGTTTATCTGGATCAGATTTTACACCAGCAAAAGAGGATGACTCATCTGGTGGATGACCTGCTTCTCCTTTCGCGTCTGGACGCAGACCTTCCCATTGAAGAAGACGCTGACTTTGATTTGGCGGCGAATGTTCGTTTTTTAGTAAAGGAGAGCCGAGAGAATCCGCGAGCCCGCAATATTGATTGGGAGGTTTGCGTGCCGGAATGCCTTCCGTACCGCGGAAAGGAAAACGAACTGCGCCGTGCCATATCGAATATTTTGGACAACGCGGTCAAGTACACGGCAAAGCACTATGAGGGAGCCCCCGGAGGCAAAATTAAGGTGCAGCTAAGCGAAAACACGGCGGCCTATAGTCTTAAAATTTCGGATAACGGGGTGGGGATTCCCCATCAGGCAATGGAGCATATCTTTGAGCGTTTTATGCGCGTGGATAAAGGGCGCGGACGAGACAGCAAGGACGCGGGAGGGTATGGATTGGGGCTGGCTATTGCCCGGAGAATCGTTTTGGCTCACAAAGGCGATATAGAAGTGCGTTCGGGAAATGGGACAACGGAGTTCACTCTGATCCTTCCCCGCTAATTTCTCAAGTTTCCTCGGCTCATGGAAAAACCGATCCCGATGGTGTTGAGAACGGCGAGGGCGAAAAAAGAGCGCCGCACGTTGGTGACGAAAAGTTCCGTCGGGATGGCGGTAATATCCATTTTGCCGACGAAGAGGGAGAAAATAACGGTAACAACGATCATGCTGCCCATTTGACCCAAGAGGCGCATGGCCCCGAGGATTCCGGAGGCGACCCCATAGTCGCGGCTTTGAACGGAGCTCATAATCGCGTTCGTGTTGGGAGAGGAAAACAGGGCGAAGCCTATTCCTAAAAGAGCGGAGGCCATGATGATAAAAGAGACGGATGTTTCCTTATCAAGAAGGGATAGCAGGAATAATCCGCCGGCGGAAAGAGTCATACCCGCCGTTGCCAAAATCCGAGGCTCCACCGTATCGGAGGCCCTGCCCGTCAGCGGAGAAAAAATACTCTGCAGAAGGGGTTGAATCACCATGATGAATCCCACTTCGTGTGGGGAGAGTGTTTTGACGTTTTGCAGGTATTGGCTGAGCAAGTAGGATACGGCAAAGACGGACCCATAGTTGATCAAAGCGGCAAGGCAGGAGAAGCTGAAAACACGACTGTTTGTAAAAAGGCGTACCTCCATAACGGGGAATTTAATTTTTGATTCAAAGCGGATAAAGAAGAGAGTGGCCGCCGTTCCTGCCGCAAACAGGACCCAGCCCGTTCCCGTCTGTAAGTATTCTACTCCCAGCATGATCAACACGAGGGAGAGGGCGTAGAGGAAGCTGCCCGTCCAATCAAACGGTTCGTGTTGTTCTTTGCGAGGCGGGGAGGTGAGAACTTTCACGGTCATGGTGCCGCTGATGAGGGCTAAAAAGGAGACGAAGAGAAAGATACTCCGCCAGCCCAAAAAGGTCATCAACATTCCCCCCAGAAAGGGGCCTGCGGAGAGTCCGAGGTAGATAGCCGCGATATAAATCCCCACGGCGCGGCCTCTCTCCTCTTTTTCAAAGGTAGATGAAATGAGTGCCATAGTTGAGGCGGCGATGAGCGCGCCGCCGGCTCCCTGAAACATCCGCAGCAGGAGCAACAGCGGGAAGTTGGGGACGATGGGCATCAGCGTGGCGGAGGCGAAAACGAGTACAATGCCAAAGAGCAATACATTGCGGTGTCCCCATATGTCCCCGACCTTGCCTGCCGGGACAAGGAATATGGCCATCGAAAGCAACGTTGCCGTCGTAATCCAGGAGAGACGCACGGCATCCACGCCAAACTCCAACCCCATTGCAAGGATGGCGATGTTGACTCCTGAAGTGAGAAACGGAGTTAGAAATCCTGCGACACAACACACAAAAAGAAGAATCTTCTTATAACGGTTATTAATATCCATCCGGGGATTATAGCACGGCGCGTTGATTCTCCTGTCAGTAGATTGTGATATAATTTCCCCATGTATGCTTTGTTTTTGTAATCGTTCAAAGGAATACCTTGTGAGGTGTGGGGATGTCGGAATCTCAGTTCAGTCTTCTTAAAACGCGTCGTTTTTTGCCTTTTTTTCTGACGCAGTTCTTGGGTGCGTTTAATGACAATCTTTTTAAAAGCGCTCTGGTCATGTTGGTGACCTTCAGCTTGGCGCGGAAAATGGGAATCAATGGTCAAGTGGCGGTGACGGTGATCGCAGGCTTGTTTATTCTCCCCTTTTTTCTCTTTTCCTCCGTCGCGGGCGAGTTGGCGGACCGATACGAAAAAGCATTTCTGATTCGCAGGATAAAATTTATAGAGATTATATTGATGGCCTTGACCGCAGCGGCTTTTTATTTCTCTAACTTTTGGCTGTTGGTGGCTCTGCTTTTTTTGATGGGGGCGCAGTCCACTTTTTTTGGCCCTCTCAAATACAGCATCATCCCCGAACATCTTGAGGAGGGGGAGTTGATCGCCGGTAATGCCCTTGTCTCTGCGGGAACGTATCTGGCCATTTTGATCGGCACGATCGTGGGCGGGTTGCTTATCCTACAACCGGGCGGCGTGGAAATCATCTCTGTTTTGATCGTTTTTTTTGCCCTGCTTGGCTGGTTGGCGAGTCTGAAAATCCCAAACGCTGGCTCTTTTAATCCGAAGGTATCCATTGATTTTAATATTATTCGGTCAACGCATCGGATTATAGCGTCGGTTATTCAGGAGAAGGACGTTTTTTTATCGATCCTAGGGGTCTCCTGGTTTTGGTTTGTCGGGGCTACTTTCTTATCGCAGTTTCCCTCTTACACCAAGGATGTTTTGCAGGCTAATGAGCAGGTGGCAACGCTCTTTCTCACCGTATTTTCTATTGGAGTCGGCCTGGGATCGCTTTTATGTAACACCCTTTTAAAAGGAGAAATCGACGGCAAGTACGTTCCCTATGGAGCAGCGACTCTTTCTGTCGGCAGTATCTGCCTTTGGCTTGCAAGCCGGAGACTGGCTCCCGCCGGAATGGACGAAGAGCTGTTTGGTATCCTCCTGTTCCTGCAAAAACCGGAGGGGATTTTTATCCTCATCAGCCTTTTGGCGATTGCTATTGGGGGGGGGATTTACGTGGTTCCCTTAAATGCGATCATGCAAACGCGCTGCAAGGCCCAGCATAGGGCTCGCGTCATCGCCTGCAGTAATATAATGAACTCCTTTATGATGGTTCTTTCTGCCGTTGGCATCTCTATTTTATTGTTAATGGGTTTTACCATTCCGCATATATTTTTAGTGGTCGCCGTTCTAAACTGTTTTTCAATCTGGGTTGTCTTCCGTCTCGTCCATAAGCAGCGGAATATTCGTATGGGGCGCTCCGCATGAGAGGAAAAGATCATGATTAAGGGTGTAGGAACGGATCTGTGTCATATATCAAGAATGAGAAAAGCCGTGGAGAGGCAGCATTTTATCGATAGGGTATTCCATCAATGTGAAATTGATTACGCGAGGGAGCACGGAGACCCTGCGCGCCATTACGCAAGTGCGTATGCGGCTAAAGAGGCGCTGGCAAAGGCCGGAGGGTGGGGTTTGATGCGCATGGGGTTAAAAAACTGTTGGGTTCGAAGAACCCCCAACGGTCCCGTGATGGAGTGGAACGAAACGCTGGGGCATCTGCTCAGCCCGCTTGCTGTTGAGCGCTGCTGGCTATCCCTTTCCCATGAGGACGATTTGGCCTTGGCTTTTGTTATTTTGGAGTCTTAACTTAACATGTCCGGATATCGAATGATGCGTCATGTGCGCAGAAGCAAGGATGAGTTGCAAAAAGATGGGAAACGGCGTCAACAGCGAGGGCGTTGGTTTACCCTGCTCAGTTTTATTATGGCGGTGTTGGTGATGATTTCCGCAAAAGTAAAGAACCCGGCGCTATCCCTTGCCATTCCGCTCTTAATCATGGGGTGTCTGCTTGCCGGGTGCATTTTGCTTTTCATGGTGGGGAAGCGATTTCGATGAAGAGGGCCTCTCCTGTTTTTACGCTGAAAACCACTCTTCCGGAACAAACGTTTGAGCTGGGGCGGCAGCTGGCGCGCTTTGCCTATCCGGGATTGCTTCTGTTGCTCTTCGGTGATTTAGGTGCCGGGAAAACGCAGATGACAAAAGGCATAGGCCTTGAACTCGGTTTCTTCGATGTACGCAGCCCCACCTTTATTCTCCTTGCGCGTCACGAGGGGGTATTGCCCCTTGTTCATGCGGATCTTTATCGGCTTGAACCGTTGGCCGTCCCTGTCTTCGAGTTGGAGGAGAGTCTGGAAGAGGGAGCTTTTCTTGTGGTGGAGTGGGGAGAGCGTTGGGCATTCCCTCCTCAGGAAGATCGGTGGGATGTTTATCTGCGGTACGATGATGAGGATGAAGCGGATTCTGCTCGCTCTGTCAGCATAAGGGCTTATGGCAAGCGCGCGGAGAAGCAGTTATTGTCAGCGATACAGAGTTTGAGGGATCTTGGATGGAGGGTTGATGGATGAGTTTGACCATCGGGATTGATTGCACGATGCGCCGGACGAATGTCGGTTTGGTTTGTGACGGGGAACTTTTTGCGGAGCTGAATGCGGATTTGGGACGAGATCAGGCAGCTAAACTTCCCGAATTGGTCGACCGGCTTTTGACCTTAAAAACGTGTACGCTTCAGGAAGTAACCCAAATCGCTGTTACCGTCGGTCCCGGTTATTACACGGGGATACGCATCGGTATCTCGTATGCCTGTGCGCTTGCTGAGGCCTTGAACATTCCGGTGGTTCCCATCCCAACGCTTTATGCCTTTATTCGCGATCTATTGCCTCTTTCTGTACCGATTGCTCCTGTACTTCGTGCGCGCAAAGAATTTTTATATGCGGCTATTTATCAGGAAACAGAAGAAGGGTTTCGAGAACTATTGCCCCCCTCTTATATGGAACAGCACGCTTTTGCTGAAGAAATAAAAAAATATCCATCCCTGCTGATCGTGGGGGAGGATGCTTCTGCGTACGGTGCTATCCCCGCATGTTTTTCTGTTATTCCTCGTAACTCCGCTCATGGTGGGCAGGTGGCTCTTGCAGTGGAGGATGCGCAGTTTGCGCCCGTTTCTCCTGCGGAAATCTACGGAAATTACCTGAGAGAACCGGACATAGGAGCTCAGTAACCCATCGTTTTTCGCTCTTCATGGAAATGATCTTAAGTATGTTTTTAGTACGAAAAAAAATTTTTGTACCCATTATTTTATATGTTGTCGTAAAGAGTGATGCATTGTATTATTTATACATCAGCTCGGATTTCAGGTAGATAAAACTGTGTTAGAAATACTATCTGTAAGGAGGGGTATCGTGGATTTAATAACGAATCATCCGATTTTGGACTACCAGCATAAAGAGAAGGTCACATTTAGTTTTGACGGTCGAGAGCTGGAGGGCTATGTGGGCGAACCCATTGCGATGGCGCTGCACGCCAATGGAGTGAAAGTCTATCGCGAGACACCGGAGATGAAGCGTCCTCGCGGTTTTTTTTGTGCCATCGGAAAATGCAGCAGCTGTTTTATGGTGGTCGATGGTGTCCCGAACGTGCGCACGTGTGTGACTCCCCTTAAAGCGGGAATGAAAGTAGAAACACAACGGGGCAAGGGTGCCATCCCGTTGCTGTCAGAGTGAGGTTGATGAGATGAAAGAAATCTCAACGGATATCCTGGTCATTGGCGGCGGAGCAGCGGGTTTAAGCGCTGCGGCAGAGGCGTCCGCTTCCGGGTGTACGGTTACGGTGATTGAAAGTGACCTGCAGCTTGGAGGGCAGCTGATCAAACAGACGCATAAATTTTTTGGGAGCAAAGAGGAGTATGCGGGAACGAGAGGATTTGAAATCGCCAAAATCCTGATGGATGAAATTAAGGAATGCGGTGATCGCGTTCAAATCCACACCAATACCACCGTTACAGGGTACTACCGAGAGGATGGTTTGTTCACTGCTATGCGCGGTGAGGAATCTTACTTTAGAATTCGAGCCAAAAGGGCGATTGTCGCCTCCGGTGCGCAGGAGCGCATCATTCCCTTTCCAAACAACGACCTCCCCGGAGTCTATGGTGCGGGGGCCGTTCAAACCCTTATGAATGTTTATGGTGTTGTCCCTGGAAAACGTGTGCTCATGGTTGGAGCAGGCAACATCGGCTTGATCGTCAGCTATCAGCTGATGCAGGCGGGTGTCGATATCGCGGCGGTTGTAGAGGCAATGCCGAAGGTCGGAGGCTACTGGGTGCATGCGGCCAAGATTCGACGGATGGGCGTTCCTATTCTGTTACAGCATTCTATTAAAGAGGCACTGGGAGAAAGAGGCGTAGAAGGAGCCGTTATTCAAGAGCTTGACGACCGCTTCTGTCCTACAGGTGTGGAGAAAAAAATCGATTGCGATACCATTTGTATGGCTGTTGGGTTAACGCCGACTGCGGAGCTTCTCTTTCAGGCCGGGTGTGAAATGCAGTATGTGCCTCAACTCTGCGGCTATGTCGCGAAGAGGGATAAAACCATGCGGACATCTAATCCGAACTTCTGGGCTGCCGGTGATGTAACGGGAATTGAAGAGGCCAGCGCAGCCATGGTGGAGGGGCGCATTGCCGGGCTGTGTGCGGCAAGGGATTTGGGTTATGCCGTTAACGAAGCGCATTTTGATGATTTCTGGTCCCGCTTGGATTCTCTGCGCGCGGGCGAAGTCGGCGAAAAAATCCGCTCCGGAATTTGTCAGGTGTGCAGGGACAGTTGGGGGGCAAAGTGTGATGACTGACCGGGAAAAACTATACAATAGCGGTGTTCTGACAGAACCGCGTAAGGGAGCCGTTGCTCCCCCGGAGGAACTCTGGAAAAACAAAAAAGGCGGGCTTGTCGTCGTGGAATGCCCCCAGAGAATCCCTTGCAATCCCTGCAACACAAGCTGCCCCACCGGGGCGATTATTCCCTTTGAGGACATCAATGATAATCCGTCTATTGATTACGCCAAGTGCACGGGATGTGCGCTCTGTGTCGCCGTATGCCCGGGATTGGCTTGTTTTGTCATTGATATGACCTTTAGCGAGGATAAAGCTCTTTTTAAGCTACCGTATGAAATGCTTCCCATCCCTGCTAAGGGACAGGTAGTGGACTGTCTTGACCGCGAAGGAAAAACAGTGGCCCAGGGAACCGTTGAGAACGTGACGGAGCCGAAAAAAGATAAAACTCGGGTTCTTCATATCTCTGCACCTAAAAATCTGGCTGATTCAATCCGTGCCGTAAGGGTGGTTTGCTGATATGTCGGAAAAGTGCGCTAAGGATATCATTGTCTGTCGTTGTGAGGAGATAACGCTTGAGGAGATTCGGGCGTGGATTGATCGCGGTTACCACACTATGAATGAATTGAAGCGGGTGTTGCGCGTCGGGATGGGGCCCTGTCAGGGAAGAGGGTGTCAGGATATCATCCTTCGCGAAATCAGCAGCCGGACGGGAAAACCGATCGCAGAGATAGAAGCGGGAACAGTGCGTCCCCCCGTCAAGCCGATTAAAATCGGGATTATTGCCACAGGGGGGGAAGAATAATGGAGTGGACGAAAAGTGCGGATGTCGTCATTATCGGAGGCGGCATTCTCGGAACGGCGACGGCTTATTATCTCGGGAAGCTGGGCGTTAAAAACGTTGTCGTAGTCGAAAAGGGGACGCCTTGCAGCGGTTCTACGGGGCGTTGCGGTGCCGGAATTCGTGCGCAGTGGGGGACGGAGATGAACTGCCGCCTTGCTGTTGCCGCTCTTGATATTTTTGAACAGCTTGAGGATGAGCTCGGTTTTCAAACGGGTTTGAGCCAGAAGGGGTATCTTCTGGTTGCCTATACGGAAACGGAGTACGAAAACCTCAAAAAAGGCATGAAATTGCAAAATAGCCTTGGAATCCAGTCTCGTACGGTTACTTTGGCGGAGGCTCGCGAAATTTGCCCCGGTTTAGCCGCTGATGATGCGGTGGGGTTTACTTTTCACGGGCGAGATGGGCATGCCGATCCCTTTCTGACGACCTTTGCCTATATTGAGGCCGGGAAGCGCTTTGGCGTTAAATACTATCGCAACACGGAGTGCACCGGAATCAAGGTCGTAGATGGCGTCGTTAAGGGAATCCAGACCGACAAAGGGGATATCGACGCTCCTGTCGTCATTAACTGCGCCGGTGCTTACGCCCAGTTTGTCGCTAAAATGGCCGGCATTGAGATCCCCAACTGGGGAGAGCGCCACGAGATCCTCATTACGGAGCCTGTGGACCCGGGAGTTTGTCCTCCGATGCTGATGAGCTTTTCCGGAAATTATTATATCCAGCAGCGGCCGCACGGCGGTATTATCTGCGGAATGGGGCCGAAGGAGCATCCGCAGGATTTTGAGGATAAGGCTACGTGGCAGTTCCTCCAGCAGATGTCGCAGACCCTCGTTCGTCTCCTTCCGCGCACCAAGGGAATGCGCGTGGTGCGCCACTGGGCCGGGCAGTACGATATGACGCCCGATGCACAGCCGATCATAGGGGAGACGGATGTGAAGAATTTTTACCATTCAACCGGTTTTTCCGGACATGGTTTTATGCTTGGCCCCGTTGCGGGGAAAATTTTGGCGCAGCATCTGGTTGGGCAGACGCCGGATATAGATTTTTCGTTCCTCGACTATCGCCGTTTTGCCAGAGGCGAGCTGATTTTGGAACCCAATGTCGTATAGAGAAATTCTCTAATAAGGAAGATAAAGACAATAAAAATCCCCCGCTGCGATAAGCAAGCGGGGGATTTTTATTGGTTTGGGTTTTTAGTTAAAACGTAAAGCTATACATTAATTGGAAGCTTGCCTGGGAGTGCGTAGTGGATGATCCGGCAAAGTCAAGGCCGTTGGCTTTCTCCACTTCGGGCGCGTAGGCAAAGCTGGCGTTGATGGAGTGCGTATCGCTGAATTGATAACCAAACCCCGCTGTATAGTGGTTCTTGACGATGGCGGGGAATAGCGGAGTTGTATGCTCTTCAATGGGGTTGTTTGCAAGGTTTGCGCCGAGTCGCAGCGTGAGCTTCTCCGTTGCATTGTAGGCTAAGCCAAGCTCGAATACGTTTTGATCATTCCAATTTTGAGGCAACCCCATTTCGATGCCGTTTTGACTGATCGTAATGGTGTTCATGCTCTCAGACCAAAACACTCGCTTGTAATCAGCGGCCAATAGTAATTTGTCAGTCACCTTTGCGGCAACCCCAATAGTGGCCGTAGCCGGCATGTCAAAGCCCTTGACCCTTGCTCCGCGGCCGGTCAGATCACCGATCCCTCCCTCGTGCTGGTAAGCGGCTCCGATGCTTACCTTTTCGTTTAATCGGTAGAGAGCTCCCACCATTCCGGTGAACCCTGTCCCTGATGTTGCACCGGAAAAATCGGAATCGTTTTTGAAGTCAAACGGCCCCATGACTAAATCCATATCCGCTTTGAGAATCTGAAGAGAGGCTCCAACGGTCAGCCGATCATTGATGTTGTAAGAGACCGGCACGACAAGCTTGCCGACGATAACCTGCGAGTACATATTCAGGTCATCCATGTAGTCGGTACCCATCCCGCCGTGGGAATAGATGCCCACACCATAAGTCCATTGGCCGTTTTTTTGACATACCCGACAGCCGGCATAAAAAAAGCGGTTGAGTCCGACCCGTAGTTGTTTTCACCCATTTTAAAAGTGACATCCGGCCTGAGGTGTCCAATCATTACATCCACGCGATTATCCTGTGACATAAGCCCAAGGGTAGCCGGGTTGTTGACCATTGCAGCAGCGCCATTATCAAAAGCCATAGAAGCTCCCCCCATGGCATGGCTGATCGGTCCGTACCCCTCCATTAACATTCCGTTTGTGGCAAGAGCGGTGCCTGCTCCTAAAAATAGCAATGTCGCTGCTAACACCATATTTCTCAATAATGCCATATTTTACAGATCTCCTTTGCTCGGTGCTCGAATTTGCGGTGCAAGGTATTGCAGGTTTGTTTTAATGTTTTCCTAAATACTGGTCTTTTGTCGCTTGGTCTTGCCTTCTTCTAAGTTCATCGCCTATGACATGAGGCACACACACTTTGCCCACCGGGTTGAAGAAGACGCCCAGCGATTTCACCAGGATCAGAGCGACGGGAATCCCCACAATCGTGACGGCTGCCGCGATGATCTGAAAAAGAGCGACCAGAAAAAAGAAGAGACCGAAGGGGAAATAGACGATGCGTACCACGAAAGAGTACAATTTCC
>JAGPAO010000231.1 GCA_018063805.1 Synergistaceae bacterium
CGTGTATCACAAGCTGGCCGATGATAAAGTGGTCATTGATTATGGTCTGCACGGCGTTATTCAGCATGTTGACGACGGTATTTTATCCGAGATGGAAACGCTGATTGCGGCAGGGTTCACCAGTTATAAATTCTATTTAACCTACGGCTTTAAGCTGTCGGATTACGAGGCGTTCCGAGTGCTGCAACGGGGGAAAGAGCTTGGCCTTATGATGACCGTTCATCCGGAAAATGACGGCGTGGTGAGCTGTTTGAGAGATGAATTCTCAAAACAAGGACTGACGACCCCTCACTACCACGCCAAAAGCCGCCCTTTGGAGTGCGAAGCGGAGGCCATTAACCGCATGTTGCTTTTTGCGCACATGGCGGGGGATGCCCCCCTCTATATTGTCCACCTGTCCAATGGGTTGGGGCTGTCTTATGTGGAGCAGGCCCGGGAGCGCGATCAAAAAGATGTGTATGCGGAAACGTGCCCGCAGTATCTTTTCTTGGACGATTCCCGTTACGATTTGCCGATTAATGAAGCGTTGAAATACATTATGAGTCCGCCGCTGCGCCCGAAAGAAAACAACGAGCTGCTTTGGGCGGGCATTGAGCACGGTGTTTTTGACACCATCGCCACCGATCACTGTCCATTTTTCCTGAGCGGGGAAAAGCAGTTGGGCAAAGATGATTTTACCAAATGCCCTAATGGGGCTCCCGGTGTTGAGGCTCGTCTGGCTTTGCTTTTCTCCGAGGGTGTTTCCAAGGGGCGCATCAGCGTCAATCGTTTGGTTGATCTGTGTGCCACCAGACCGGCGAAACTTTTTGGTTTATACCCGCAAAAAGGCACCATTGCCGTGGGCAGTGACGGCGACTTTGTGCTCTTTGACCCAAACAAAAAGGTCACGTTAACTAAGTCCCTGCTGCACGAAAATGTGGACTATACGCCGTATGAAGGCATGGCGCTCACGGGTTTTCCCGTAATGACGATTTCTCGCGGCGAGGTGATCGTGAAAAACGGTGAGTTCTTGGGCAAGAAAGGGCGAGGTCAGTTTATGAAGCGGACGTTGTTCCAAAGACCCTAACCGGAGGAAATAGAATAAATGAAAAGGAGGCTGATTCTATCATCGGTCTCTTTTTTTGTTTTAGCTTATCAATAAACATTTGATGCGTATTCGTAGCGCTCACTTTTGAGTTGAAAAACAATAACTGCATACAATATGCTCTTTTTGTCGTAATAAACCCGTAACAACGAAAGCAAAGCTTTCATTGTTACGGGTTTATTATAAAAAGAGGATGAAAAATAGATGGTAAACTGGTATTATGATCTTATTGATGATGGAGTTGTAAAATATAGAAAAAAGGAACTCTTCCCGGGAGCAAAAAACAGATGGGGTGATAGCGCATGAGCGAATCAAATCAAGTCGGGGAAATGGCGAGCGCACAGGGGGATATAGAGGCGGCGTATCAGTCCAGAGTGTCCGAATTTGCGGAACTGGATTATCTCGCTCTGTACGGCAAGCAGACGGCGCAAGCGGGAACGAAGCCGAACCCCGCTCTTTTGGCGGAAGCGGTGGATCAATCTGCATTGGATGTTTCACCTGTGATCGCTAAGACCGATGAACCTCAGGAATTAAAAAAACAGGAACCGTCGCTGGTGCAATCTGATTGGCCGACGGATATGCTGGATTTATTGCCGGTAAAGAGTTCTCTGATGCCGATGAAAGAACACCGACTTCATGAGCCGTCTCCTGCCGGGTCGAAGGAACCGGGTTCTTTTGTTTTAGGTACTGTGACAGTAAAAAGTGCAACTGAAATAGCCGTGGCTATCTCCTCTGATGAAGCCGGCTGGGAGAGCGGAAAAAAGGATTTTTATCCCCTCCTGAATTGGCTGGAAGCCCACGACAGTGCGGAGGATGTCGCTGTTTTTCGCGGTTTGCTGCAGGATGGGGCTACTCCTGATTTTATTCTTTTTAAATTTGTCCATAAAAAAAACAAGCTTCCTTTCATATATGGAGGCAATGTCATTGATATCAAACAACTATATCTGTGCTTGAAACAAGTGGTGACCGGAAAGGCAACGATGATGCAGCGCTCGCTCGTTTCGATGCTTGGAAACGGTCAATTGTGGGCGTTGCATAATGAATATGTACTTCTCTCCGGAATGGAAGAGAATTTTATGCAGCGTTTGCTCGTTTTTTTGAAAGGGAAGGCTCCCTCTGAACAGTGGGTTTATTTAAGCGCCCTGCAAAAACCGGAGGATTATATTTGGCCGAAGGGCGGTTATGGGGAGGAAAAGGAGACTCTTTTGCCTCTGATGATTTCTCTTGGGACGCTTCCTATCAGCGAGGCGTATATGGTGGAGGTCAAGGAGTGCTGTGAGGTTCCGACGATCATTGAGGGGTTATTGGCGGATGCGGCGACGTATTCCATCGGGGCTCTTCAATTGCATGATTTGCACGGGAAGACTCTGCGTACGCGGCATGAGAGTGAGTCTAAGGGCGAGCCCTCTCCAGAGGCCGAGCCGGTTTCTACCGAATTGGC
>JAGPAO010000085.1 GCA_018063805.1 Synergistaceae bacterium
AGTCCAACATCAACCTGTTGGCTGAAAAAGTGGGGATATCGCCGTGGGAAATCCGATACCGCAACGCCATCGAGCCGGGGAAATTCCTGCCCAACGGGCAAATTGCCGATTGTTCAACGGCATTAAAGGAGACGCTCGAAGCCGTTAAGGACGCTTACGAGAAACATAAAGGACACGCGGGCATTGCGTGCGCCATGAAAAACGCCGGTGTCGGAGTAGGCTTGCCCGATAAAGGCAGAGCCAAGATCATCATCAAGGACGGTCTGGTTGAACTATACTGTGCCGCCTCGGATATCGGCCAAGGGTGCGCCACTGTTTTTATTCAGATGATTGTCGAGGCCACGGGGCTGCCGCGTAAAAAAATCCGTAATATGGGCTGCAACTCCGAACTCGCCCCCGATTCGGGAACAACATCGGGTTCTCGCCAGACGCTCATCAGCGGTGAAGCCGTGCGCGGTGTCGCGTCCGAGCTCAAACAGGCATTAGCCGATGTAGGCGGCGATTTATCCCGGCTGGAGGGCTCAGAGTTCTTTTACGAGTACTTCGAACCCACGGACAAGCTGGGGGCCGACAAACCCCATCCGAAAAGCCACATCGCCTACGGTTTTGCCACTCACGTTGTCGTAATCAACGACGAAGGGCGAGTGACGGATGTTTACGCCGCTCACGATTCCGGAAAAGTGGTCAACCCTATCGCCATTCAAGGGCAGATAGAGGGCGGCGTGTTGATGGGGCTGGGGTACGCGCTGACGGAGGATTTCCCCCTCAAGGATTGCGTGCCGCAAGCCAAATTTGCAACGCTGGGGCTGATGCTCTCCGATCAAATCCCCGAAATCCACGCCTTGTACGTGGAAAAAAAGCAATTGCTTGATGTTGCGTACGGAGCAAAAGGAGTTGGGGAAATAGCCACCATCCCCACAGCACCCGCCGTGCAGGGCGCCTATTACGCTCTCGACGGTGTGCTGCGCACCAAGCTTCCCATGTCGGATACGTACTACACCAAAAACAAGGGCAAAGACTAAAAGGATCGGGGCGAAAGCCCCGATTCTTTTTAATCCGGATCAACGGCTGTTTAAAATAGCGGTTGGCTGTTGTCGTCATGCCTGTTCCAATATGTTAGACTTATATCGTAAATTCAAGAAAAACTTCTGAATCAGCGATTTATTAGATCCTGTATTACGGTTTTAGAAGAAAAATCTGTTGCACTGGGGCGATAACAATGAAATGGTTGCACTTATCGGATATCCACTACAACCCGGATTGCGCCGGATATAACACCACAGAACTTCTGGGGAAACTTCCTGATTATCTGCGAGAGAAAAATATAAAAGCCGATAATCTGTTTGTTACCGGAGATTTTCGAAAAGCCCTTCCTCCGTCCGATGATGAAGAAACAGCGCAAAAGGCCGTGGATTTTATCTTGGAAATAGCCCGCTGTATCGGGATTGATGACGTTGAGTACATCCACATCGTACCGGGAAACCACGACCTTGCGCGTGATGCTACTAAAGATGCCGTCAATGCGATTATGGAAAAATATACCCATGGATGCGATGATTTTTTGCCGGAAGACCGAAAATATCTGACGGATCGATTCGGTTTTTTCCAAAGGGTGAACCGGCTTTTATATAAAGAAAAATCCATTTGGCCCGAAGACCTATCCCCATTGCATTTTTATCGATGCTGTGAAGATTACAATCTGTTGTACCTGAATACGGCTGTGATGTGCGGAGGAGAAAAGGATCGCGGGCATCTGATTATCGGTGCCGGTAGCCTTTATCCACTTCTTGAGAAGATAAAGAAGGAAAATCCTTCCGCGCCCATCGTCGTCCTTGCGCACCACGCACCGGAGTACTTTAACGACCATGAACGGAGAAATACAGAAGCGCTCTTTCGCGAAAACAACGTGCGTCTTTACCTCTGCGGCGATGCTCATTCGATATGGTTCAGAAAAACCAACAATCATTTGGAAATCACAATGGGTTGCCTCTCAGGCAATGAAAAAGGTGTCCAGGTGGCTTTCTGCGAGGGAGAAATAACCCCCGGAGGAATCGCACTGCGCGCACACCTATGGGATAAAGATCGTGGCTGGAACGAATACAGGCACTTCAACGATGAATTTGATAAGAGTCTGTACGGTCGCTTCTTGGCGAAGGAAAAACCCGCAACTCCGATTACCCGTGCCATTCCGTTGCCCCCTTCCGCTTTTTTCTGCGGCAGAGAAACAAAAATAAAAGAGATTCGAACCGAATTAGCGGGAGGTTCTCCCCTGGTGTTGCTGAGTGGCATGGGGGGAATGGGCAAAACGGAGATATGCAGGCACCTTTTCTATCTGGCAAAAGACACGGGGCTTCTCGGTGTTGAAAATGTGGGGTGGCTGAACTACAACGGCGATATCAGCTCCACGTTTTACAATCAGTTCGAAGCTGTTGATGCCGCAATATTCAATGATCCTGACGAATATCTCGCCCAAGCAAAACGCTATATCAGAGACCAAGGAAAGAAGCTGCTGTTGTTCATTGATAACGCCAACGATCTCTCCGGCAAGGACATGGCGCTTGTCTCCGGTCTTGGTTGCACCATCGTGCTGACATCCAGAATGCCGGAAATGGACAGATTAAAAACCATCACGATTGATCGTCTAGAAGTCGATGATTGCCTTGCCTTATACAAAAGCCACAGTAAGGATAACGATGCAGACATAACAACACTATCCGAAATCATCCGACTTGCCGATCGGCATACGCTGACCATTGAATTATTGGCAAAAGCACAGAATGCTTCCGGCATGTCCGCAGGGGATTTATTGCAATTGCTGAAAGAAAAATCCTTTGACCTTTCAGGCATTACCGAAAAAATCCCCTACAGCCATCAAGGGGAACGCAGCACCGATGAAGAAAACCCGTATGAAAACAAATTCATGGAGCACTTGTCGGTTGTATTTGACATAGTCGATATCGAAGGCGAACCGCTGCGGGTTTTGCGCCTCTTCTCCCTTTTGCCCCCCGATCCGCTTAATGGCACGGATGCAGCGGAGTGGTTTGAGTTAAACAATTTAGATGACCTCAACACCTTGGAGAAGAAGGGCTGGCTGTCATCGGTGAATCAAGACGGCAAAAAGTTTTCCATGCACCCCGTGTTGGCCTCTGTGATTCGATACAGGGGCAAACCGACCTGCCAAGAGTGCGAGCATCTGATATCCTCCTTGGCGAAAGCAATTTCTTTCGGTGCTACTGAAGTGTTCACGATAAAACTACCCTTTCTCCCCTTCGCAAAATCCGTAGCTAATTTTTTTATGGATGAAGAGGTAAGTTTCGCATACTCAACTTTGGCGAATAAGCTTTCAACGATATATCGAGTGCTTGGATCTTACGCCATTGCTTTGACCTATGCTCAAAAAGCCATGGCAATCCGCGAATGCGTGCTTGGTAAAGAGCACACTCATACGGCAACGACCTACAGTCACATAGCTCTGGTCTGTAGCGCTCAATACGACTATGCGAAGGCACTCAAGTACGCAGAAAAGGCCATGCATATCTACGAACGTGTGTATGGCAAGGAACACCCCTATGCGGCAACGGCCTACAACAACATTGCGGTGGTCTATAGCGAGCAAAGCAACTACGCAAAGGCACTTGAATATAATGAAAAGGCCATAGTAATCCGTGAACGAGTGTATGGCAAAGATCACCCTGATACGGCAACAAGCTATAGTAACATCGCGATGGTTTATAGAGGTCAAGGTAACTATGTGAAGGCACTCGAATATAATGAAGGGGCCATAGCAATTCGCAAGAAAGTGCCGGGTAAAGAACATCCCGATACGGCAACGAGCTACAACAATATTGCGTTGGTTTATAGTGACCAAGGCGATTATGCGAAGGCGCTCAAGTGCTATAGAAAAGCCTTGGTTATCTGTAAAAAGATATTTGGCAAAAAACATCCCCATACGGCGGCGACTTACAGCAACATCGCGTGGGTCTATAGCGACCAAGGCGACTATGCGAAGGCGATCAAGCACTATAAAGAAGCTCTAGCGATCGATATAAAACTACGAGGTAAAGAGCATTTTCTTACGGCAACGACCTACAACAACCTCGCGAAAGTTTGTCACAACCAGGGGGACTACGCGAAGGCGATAGAGTACTATGCGGAAGCTCTGGCTATTTGTGAGAAGATCCTGGGCAAGGAGCATCCCCATACGGTAGTGACTTACAACAACCTTGCGGGGGGTTATGAACAGCTTGGAGATCATACCACTGCTCTTGAATACATAAAAAAGGCTCTCGGAGAGCACCCTTCTGAAGATCGGCAGGGATGAACCGAAGAGGGGCGTTCGGGCTCGATTGCCCCTTGGCGCGTTATTTTCACGATCCCAAGCTGACGCCACAATTCTTTGTGTTGCGGTCGGCTGTGGAGATATTTAAAAGGCTCCTGAATCGTTTTTAAATCCTCATATCGAAGGGTGCGAATCGGATCATCCAAGGAAGAGTCCCGCCTTTCGTCTAGGTTTGCTTTTATCTGTTGTGTTGCCCTTTCACCTCAATTATATGGTATCCCGTATTTATTTTGAATAGTGCCCTTCCCCCATTCATACGGTTTGCCCATTTGTAATTGAAAATACCGTGTTGACATCACTTTCTATATATGTCATTCTCACTTTATTCTCACATTTACAAAACAAGTGATACGAGGATAGTGAACGTTCATCATTCTTAAAGGGGGTACTGCTGTGGAGAAGAACAGCGACATGCGCGCACGGATGGATAAAAAGATTGCGCAGGAGTTGGAGTCCTTTGCCCTTCTGAGCGATCACTTTGCCGCTAATCCGGAGTTGGGATCAAAGGAATATCAAACCAGCGCGGCTTTGGTGAAAATAATGCAGTCGCACGGGTTTGAGGTGGAGCATCCCTATTCCGGAATAGAGACGGCCTTTAACGCTGTTAAGAAGAATGGTTCCGGTCCTGTTGTGGCCTTTCTTGCGGAGTATGACGCGCTTCCGGAGATAGGGCACGCTTGCGGCCATAACATGAACGGTATTATCTCTGCCTTGGGTGCTGTGGGGCTTGCTGAAGCACTGGGCGATTTTCCGGGAGAAGTGCGTCTTGTAGGAACTCCGGCGGAGGAGACCAACGGCGCGAAGGTGACGATGGCTGAATGCGGTGTTTTTGACGATGTCGATCTTGCCGTAATGTTCCACGTTGCTTCCGGCCACAGCTATGTTCGATACCGCTGTCTGGCGATGCAGGCCTTTGAGTTTACGTTCAGAGGGCACCCCGCGCATGCTGCGTCCTCTCCTTGGTCGGGCGTCAATGCGCTCAACGGCGTTCAGCTTTTTTTCCACGCCATCGATATGCTTCGGCAGCACGTACGCCCTGAGGCGAGAATGCACGGTGTGATCATCCAGGGAGGCAGTGTGCCCAACGTTGTTCCCGATGTTGCCGTTGCGCGTTTTTACTTCCGGGCTCCGTGGAAGGGATACTTGAACGAGATGATCGAAAAAGCGTTGAACTGTGCCCGCGGTGCCGCACTGGCTACGGGGACTCAGGTGGAGTGGTTTAATAACGAATTTAGTTTTGATAATATGCTTCCCAATCCCACTGCGGAAACGTTGATGGAGGGGATCATGAACGAGTTGGGGATTGAAACGGAGGAGAATATAAACTTAGATGGCTCTTCCGATGTGGGAAACGTCAGCTGGGTTTGCCCCGCACTTCAGCCGAAGCTTTCCGTTTCAAGTGAGAACATAGCCCCCCACACGCGGGAGTTTGCGGAGATGGTCTCCGGTGGAGAGAAGGTGCGCAAAGCAATTGAGCAGGGCGCTCGCTCTCTGGCGAGGCTGGGGCTCGAAGTCATCTCGGATTTGGATGTGAGACGCAGCCTGCGGGAGGACTTTGAATTGGAAAAGAGGAAAGCGCACGAATGATGTCGAATCGGACGCTTCTTCTCAAGGGTGGGCAGCTGGTGGATCCTGAGGCCAATGAGGTCTATTTTGCCGATGTCGAAATAGCTGACGGCAAAATCAGATCCATTCATGAGCCGGGTTCACTTAAGGTGGCTGATGAAATGATCGATGTCGCCGGACTGTACATCGCCCCCGGCTTTGTGGATAGCCATATCCACGATGCAGCGCTTCCCTTTGGCGGAGAGGTTCAGAGGGCGCTGCTAAAGCAGGGTGTGACGACCGCGATTGCAGGGCACTGCGGCGACGGTCCTTGTCTTTCTGCTGCTGCGCATCAAGAAGGGGAAAAACCTTGGATTAAAGTGGGGTATATGGTGGGGCATAACTCGCTGCGCGAGGAAGTGGGCTGTTCCGACCGTTATGCCCCGGCTACACCGGAGCAGATCGAGCGCATGATTCCGCTTTTGGCTCAAGAGCTTGCCGCAGGGGCGATGGGGCTTTCCTTTGGTCTGGAGTACGCGCCCGGTTCATCTGCGGAAGAAATCAATGCAGTGGCGGCTCGGGTCGCTCAATCTAAAGATCGAGTGATCAGTATCCACATCCGGGATGACGGGATTTATTGCGCTCCTGCGGTTGCCGAGGCTATCAAAATAGCCCAAGATCACGGCGTTTCGGTGCAGATATCCCATCTTGGAAGTATGACGGCGTTTGGTGTCTCTCAGAGCTGCGTCGCCATGATAGAGGATGCGCGCCGTGCGGGTGTCTCCGTTTTTTTTGATTGCTACCCATACACTGCCTTTTGTACGTCTTCCGCCACCGCTGTTTTTGATGACGGGTTTGAAACGCGCTGGGGCGGAAAAGGGTGTTCGTGTCTGCAGGCCGCTTCCGGCAAGTTCAAGGGGGAGCGCTTGACGAAGGAATCTTTGGCATGGATGCGCGAAAACGAACCGGAGGGGCTGATTATCGCGCATGTGATGGACGAGGAAGAAGTTCTTTTTTGCCTCAAACATGCGGATGGTATCGTTGCCTCGGATTCGCTGTACCGCAAAGGGGGAGCGCATCCAAGGCTTTCGGGAACTTTCCCGCGGGCATTGCGCCTGTTGACAGCGGCGGGACTCTCCTGGCCGGAGGCGGTCAAAAAGATGACGATCCTTCCCTCTCAGGTTTTCAAGCTGGACTCAGGGCGTATCGCTGCGGGTGTTGCCGCCGACTTGGTTATTTTTGATCCCAAGACGCTGAAAGATTGCGCCACTTTTGAAGACCCGCTTGCGGCGCCTGAGGGAATTCACTTTGTGTTTATTGATGGACAGATGGTCCTCAAAGAGGGAGAGATCTTGACGGAGCCGGCGGGAGCAATGCTGTATCGTTAAAAAGGGATCTCTTAAGGAGGTTTTTTTGTGGGGCGGTATATCTTAAAACGTTTGATTATCTCTCTCTTTACCGTGTGGGTGCTTGTTACCGCGGTTTTCTTTTTGGTTCGGGCCATGCCCGGAGATCCCTTTTTGAGCGACAAACTGACTCCGGAGATACGGGAGCATATGATGCGCTATCACGGTTTTGATCAGCCGCTCTACGTGCAGTATCTGCGCTATCTAGGCAAGCTGATCCAAGGAGATCTCGGTGTGTCGATGTATTATAACGGCCTGCCCATTCGTCAGATGATTGCCGAGGCTTTTCCCTACTCAGCGGATCTTGGGATTCGCGCACTATTGCTCGCCACGGCAGTCGGGATATCCCTTGGCATTATTTCGGCTCTTCAGCGGGGAAGAACATTGGACTATGTCTGCATTATCATCGCGATATTGGGGGTCTCTCTCCCCGATTTTGTGACGGGGTATCTTTTGCAGTATTTTTTTGCTCTCAAGCTGAAATTGTTTCCCGTGGCGCTTTGGCGTGGTTTTCGTTACACTATTTTGCCGACGGTGGCTCTTTCTTTTTACACAACTGCGTTGTTGACGCGGATGATGCGTGCCAGCATGTTGGAGGTAGTGGGGCAGGACTATATCCGTGTTGCTCGGGCAAAGGGGCTGTCCACCGTTCAAATCCTTTGGCGTCATCAGCTCCGCAATGCGATCCTTCCGGTAGTCACCGTTCTGGGGCCGGTTACAGCGGCTATTTTATCCGGTACTTTTATTATCGAGACGATTTATGCCATACCCGGAATGGGGAAGTATTATGTCAACGGCATTCAAAATCTGGATTATTCACAGATTTTGGGGATGACTATTTTTTACGGTACTTTTTTGATCCTCGCTAACTTTGTGGTGGATATCATTTATGGATTCATAGATCCTAGGATTCGAGTCGACCGGAGGGATGCTCGCTCATGAGCCGGGAAATAGATTCTGCATTGTTTGAAAAAACCATC
>JAGPAO010000086.1 GCA_018063805.1 Synergistaceae bacterium
AAAGGATGAGGATATGCTTTAGTGGGTGCTCGTTCTTTTTTATAGGATCATTATTCTCCAGCATTGCACAAAAAACCTCTCGCTTAAAAAAATATTCAGAGGAAAATGCCCCTGACAATAAAAAAAAATCTTATCTCTTCAGCATCATACCATGCCGGACATCAATCGGCGAACCGTTTCCAGATCCTCAGGAGCGTTCACGTTGGGTCCCTGAGGAGGATAGAGCGTGGGGATAACCTTCATCGCATAACCATGCTCCAACACCTTCAGCTGCTCCAACGATTCCGCCAGGGAAAGGGGCGTTTCCTCCAAAGACACAAATATCTGAAGAAAATCCCGAGTAAAGGCATACACCCCCAAGTGTTCCCACATCGTCAAGCCCTCTGCATTGCGCGCAAAGGGAATCGGCGAACGGCTAAAATAAAGGGCGTTACCGTTGAGGCCGCGCACAACCTTGACTACATTCGGGTTGTGAACGCTTGCTTGATCCACAATCGGAGTGCAGAGCGTTGCAGAGAGTACCGTTTCGTCCTGCAGCATTGCGCCGATCAGTTCATCCAAGGCGCGCGGATCAAGCAAGGGTTCGTCTCCCTGAATATTAATAATATGGGTGGCGTCGGATTTCGCTGCCACCTCAGCAACGCGGCAGCTGCCATTCGGGTGCGTCGGGGCCGTCATTTCAACCAATCCACCGAAGGCTCGGACGGCCTCAAAGATACGCTCGTCATCCGTCGCAACCACACATGCATCCAGTAATTTGGCACTCAACGCCCGTTCATAGACGTGCTGGATCATCGGTTTGCCGGCGATATCCAAAAGCGGTTTGCCGGGCAAACGGGTGGAAGCATAGCGGGCAGGCAATACCCCCAATACTTTTTTAGAAGCCATCTCAGCTTCTCCAAGCGGCAACGCGCTGCAGCATTTTATCCCTATCAAACATCTTAATGTTATCGACGATCCACTCCCGCATGGCTTTACCGTCCGGAGTTTCCTGTTTGTAGCTCATGAATTCCAATTTGACACCCATCGCATCCGCCAGTTTTGAAGCCATTACGGGCCACACCATCCCGATGTCGCCGATGACAGGCAAGCTGCCTTCTAAACGGGCAAAAGCGGACATTTCCATGCGAAAGGGAATCTTTGAGATTTTTGTCTTCGGGAGTCCTTTAGCGATAGCTTCTTGGATCATCGCGTTCTCTTTTTGCAGGTCCTGTGCTTTGCGAAGGTTTTCGTCCAAATCAATACGGACTAGCGTTTTTTTTGCGAGACTATAGACGGGTAATCCCTGCCACCAGGACCAAATACCGTGCCCCGTGTAGGTTTCAAAAGGACCATCATGAATTTCCTGAGTCAGAGCAACGGCGGATTCCAAGATAATATCTGCATCCCCCAGCATCTGAGCAATACGGGCCGAACGCTGTGAGATGGGAATGCTGTCTCCTATACCGATACCCACATATCCGCCCCCGACAAGCTGCGGAATGGTCACCAACACGGGCACACCCTTCTTTGCCCCTGCACCGAGCATGGTACGCTCATCGCATCCCCAGCCCGCGACGGTTTCAAATGGAAGTCCCAGCTGCCTTGCGATGATGGATATCTCTTCGCCCAGTTTTTCCGTGCGCAGTCCGACAGGATAAGCCATATTGCCGGCCGCCTTAAGAACACGATGCCCATCGGCAGTTTCCCCTGCGGCAAGCAGCGCCTCATCCAATATCATCTCACGGCTCAGGCTATTTTTCTGTTCCTCCGTCAATTCGGTGAACTCAAAGACGTTGCCGCGCGGCATCCGCTCCGAGTCCAGACCCAATGGATCCGCCGGACACATTTTTACCCAATCAAGCACCCCGCCCATTTCATGGGCGACAACGGCGGAACTTGTGGTGACGCCATCAATGAGCCCTTTGTCTATCAGCTCGGCAATCAGAGTCGTAACCCCTTCATGGAGATTGGGGCCGCTGCCGGTAACGACGACAATTTTCCCGTTCTTTTTTTTACTCTGAATCATCTTTTCTACCGCCAGATCAAGGGTATCTCTGGACCGATCATCCAGGGCATCGTAAAATTCAGTCAGCAGTTTTCGATTCAATTCCATTTTATTTCCCCCTTATAAATACGCGCTTACTATCGTCCATGCACGCTTTGCGGCACCGGCGCGTTCTTCAAAATAAACATCGCAACGACTCTGCAACTCCGTCTTTTCATCACTGGAAGCGCCCATTGCCGAATACCACGCACAGTAAAGATCCTGCGCCGATCGCACCTCTACAGCTAATCCCATTTTTCCCAAATCCAGAGCGGACTGTGCGAAATCATCCATATACATCCCATGTTGAATCGGTATCCCCCAACATGCCGCCTCCTGTAGGTTCTGTCCCCCCTTGGGGACAAGGCTACCGCCGATAAAGGCCGCCGTACAAAGGGAGTAAAGTTCAAAGAGAACGCCGATCTGATCGACAATCACTATTTCCCAATCAGAATTCATTTTAGACAGCAGGCAACTTTTCGCCACTTCATTTGCGGCGGGTAATAATCCCTCTGCACGCACAGGGTGGCGCGGCACCAATAGCAACCGTGCATCCTTTCTCTCTGTGCGAATCTTAGAAAAGGCCTCAAGGACAACTTCATCCTCCCCGGGATGCGTGCTCCCAGCCAGAAAAAGGGGGAATGCCCCATCAAATCCTGATATGCACCGCTCCAAATACAGCCGATCTTTCCACATCTGCCGATCAACGCCGCCTCGGCGCTCCAACAGTGCATCTACCTTGCAATCGCCTACCACCGTCACAGCCGAGGCTTCCGCTCCGATGGAACAAAAACGATCGGCATCTGAATTCTCACGAGCCAATATTCTTGTAAAGCAACGCAACAAACGAGATAAAACGCCCTTTTTCCAGCCTACGGCTCTGGCAAGAGCCCTATCGGAAACACGGCCATTGACCAAAAAAGAGGGAATTCCCCTCTGATGCAACTGCAATAGAATATTTGGCCAGATCTCCGTCTCCATCGTAATATAGGCACATGGATTTATCGCATTCAAAGCGCGGTCAACCACAGAAGCGATATCCCAGGGGGCAAATAGAATGACATCCAGGTCCGCGTCCATCAACCTCTTCGCCATCGCCTGCCCCGTCTCCGTCACTGTGGATAATAGGATCGGAAGACGACATCCTGACCGACGCATTTCACGTATCAGAGGAAACGCAGCTTGAACCTCTCCTACGGAAACGGCGTGGACCCACAGAGAGCGGCCTTTCACCTTTTCCATTTTTTGCATATTATAGTATCCGCATCGTTCATCAAACCCCTCTGCGTGCCCTCTGCGCAAAAAAGGTTTAACCATTGGGAAAAGTAAATTCGTAATCGTCGGATATATTTTTAATAAAAAATCCAGCCTAGACAACTCCAGCCTTTAAAATCTCATGCAGGTGCAGGATACCAACAGGGCGTTCCTGATCAACGACGATAATCACAGAAATTTCCATCTCCTCCATAACCCGCATGGCCTCAGCCGCCAGCCGATCGGGGCCGGTAGTCTTTGGGTTCTTCGTCATCGCACACTCTATGGAGGAACCAAGAATATTCTCGCCCCCCTTTTCTAACAATCGGCGCAAATCACCATCTGTAAAAATCCCCTGCAATAAACCGGCGGCATCCACGACAACAGCAGCCCCATATCCCTTGCTGGTGATTTCAAAAAGAGCCTTTGATACGGTATCTCCGACGGACACAACGGGCAAGCGGGCACCGCTCCCCATTAAGTCGGAAACACGAAGTAAAAGACGTCTCCCCAAAGTCCCCCCGGGGTGAAAGAGAGCAAAATCCTCTTGGCGCAATCCCTGAAGATGCGTCGACATTCCTGCGAGGGCATCCGCTACAGCCATCTGAACCGTAGTGCTGCTCGTGGGTGCGAGACCGAGAGGATCAGCCTCCCTCTCGACACTGCAATCCAGCCAGACATCCGAGCTCTTAGCCAGCTGCGAGTCCCCTCTGCCCGTCATGGCGATGACACCTGCTCCCAATCTTCGAAAATGCGGGATCAGTTCGACGACTTCCCGCGTCTCTCCGCTGTTGCTGATAAAAAGACCGACATCCTCCCGGCAGACCATTCCCAAATCTCCGTGAGCTCCCTCAGCCGCATGCAGAAAAAAAGCCGGGATACCCAAAGAGGCAAACGTCGCCGCTGTTTTTCTGCCCACATGCCCTGATTTTCCAAGCCCGACGACGACCACTCGCCCCCGACAACGGCTGATCTTCCGAGCCGCCTGCGCCAACTCCGCGCCAAGGCGAAGAGCGGTTGCCCGCAGAGCATCCGCTTCTTCCAACAGCACCTGCTTACCAATTTCCACAAGCTCAAGATCGGTACATAAACGCTCCGTGCGTTCCCAGGGAAGTTCTTGAATCATGATGGATTCTCAGCCCAATCCAGCGAACAAAAACCAAGCTCTTTTTGCACCACACCGTTTAAGATGGCTACTTGGCGCAGCACACTTTCTATTTTTGAGAGAGGAACCATATTGGGACCGTCACTCAACGCTCTAGCCGGATCGGGGTGAACCTCCAGAAAAAGGGCATCTATTCCAATGGCAACTGCGGCCCGAATAAGGGGGAGGACGAAGCGGCGATCCCCGCCGCTGCTATTTCCCATCCCTCCGGGCTTCTGCACGCTATGTGTTGCGTCAAACATAACAGGACATCCAAAAGAGCGCATGATCGGAAGAGAGCGGAAATCGACCACCAACTGATGATACCCAAAGGAGGCACCTCGTTCGCATAAAATGACCTTGTCGTTGCCCGCCTCTTTGCATTTTTCAAGCACCGTTCTCATGTCCTCAGGAGCCATGAATTGTGCTTTTTTCACATTAATGACTTTTCCCGTCCTTGCAGCTGCCACCAATAAATCCGTCTGCCGACAGAGAAAAGCGGGGATTTGAAGCACATCGGCAACGCAACTGACCGGATCGGCTTGACCGGGCTCATGAATATCTGTCAGCACAGGAACGCCCACCGTTTCCTTGATCTCCTTCAGCCACTTTAATCCCTGTTCCAATCCCGGGCCTCTCTGACTGTGGATAGAGGTGCGATTCGCCTTATCAAAGGAGGCCTTAAAGACATACCCGAATCCCAATTCTTTACAAAGAGCAGAAAGAGTCTCCGCTATTTCTAAACCCATCTCCAGGCTTTCAAGGACACAGGGCCCCGCGATGATAGCCAATTGCCCGTCTCCAACGGTAACAGGTCCAAGGGACACACTTTTCATTATTTTTTCCATGTTTACGTCCTCTCTCTCCGTTCGTTTATCCCCTCATAAAGACGGGAATAAACCTTATGCCGCACACTCCAGCCAAGCTGATCTGCCGCATACTCTACTACGGAATTTAAAGCTCCGGCTCCGCCTAAACGCTGGATACCGGCTTTTTTCATCCTCCCACGCAGTGCCGGATCATTAAGAATCCGTACGGCAGCTTCTGAGAGGGCCTCCGGTGTCCCCTCCACCAGTAGCTCTGCATCTTGCAGTAGTTTTTTTTGAACCAGCTTCCCCTTTTCTATTATAGAAACAACGGGGACACCAAGCCCGGCGCAAACCTGATTTGCCGTTCCCCCCAGTCCCAATAACAGATCCGCCTCCCGTGCGGCAACGGCAAGGGAAGCACAATGCAAGCGGACACGCAAAGAATCGGAAAAGATCCAATCACCCTCCCGAGACCACCCGGAAAGCCCCGATAATAATCGGTTCATATCAAGAGTCGGGGCCGGTACAAGAACAAACTGACAGGGCTTTTGCTGCAGTAGAAGCGTTGCTGCCGTTAAAAGTAATTGGATATCCTCATATGCCCGCGGACGACTCCCCGGCAGTAATAATATTTTTTCATCTTCTGAAAATGCATCCCAAGGCGAAGCCTCTTCTGCCTTATTATTATCCCCCGCTATATCCATTATTGGATTACCGGAAAAAAGGGCCGCCACGCCCGAAGATCGTAACTCCAAAGCCGTTTCCTCGTCCCTTGTCCAAACCCGAAGACAGCGCCTTTTGAGAAAAAAACGTTCCACAGGCCAGTGCCCCGTGAGATATACGCTCTTTGCCGTAGCTATAAGCAACGGCGTCAGCCCCTGCCCCCACAAAACATGCATCATCAGATAAACATCCCCGACGCAGATTGGTGTGCGGATTTTACCGCGCAGCGCCCTCCATGTTTTCAATTGCAGGGAAATGTCCTTCCATAATCCATGACGAATATCGCGCATCAAAGCGCGCAGAGAATACTTAATAACACCCGCACTCGGCATATCAGAGGGGGGGGATATCACCGAAATGTTCCTGTCCGCATACTGCTTTCCCCCTCCGACAAGAGCAAAAGCAGAAACTTCCGCCAGCGGGAATTTTTCCGTCAGCTTTTGTGCCAGCAATGACCCTATGGCATCCTCGCCGTAGCCGTTAGAGGCCACAACCAACCGAGGATGAAGTTTTTTTACTATACTCTCCCACAGTTCCTCCTCGCGATCCAACGCAACGGTAATTCTCGGCACAAAAATAGGAAGGGAGAGTTTGATGTTATCGGGAAGATTATGGAGATCCTTCTCCGTGCAGATGAAAGCATCGGCACCTATCTGGGCAGCAGCCCTATCCAGCTCCGATAAATCAGAGGGAGAAAAACAGTGGTGATCCCGGTACGTGATCCGTTTAACAACATTAACTCCCAGCAGATCCAAAGAGCGGTGAAAGCTATCCGGGTTGCCAATCGCAGAGAAGGCTAAAAATGAGCCGTGCATGACGTGCTCACGGGGGAAAACCTTCTTTTTTTCTCCGTCCAAGCACAGCCATGACTGTAAACTGACGCGAGCGGTAAATAATTTTTCAGGACTCACCCAACGAGCGATGCGATCATACGCTTCCTTCAATTCCTCCGCCGTCACCTGATCCACTTTCGTTAAGATAACAAAATCGGCTCTCACAAGGGACTCCGGAGGCTCCCTCAGAATACCGGCCGGTGCCATCAAACCATTTCCCAGAGGGCAAGTGGCATCCACAAGAACGATATCCACATCCCGTCCCATTCGGCGATGCTGAAAGGCATCATCGGCAACGGCAATTTCGACCCCCAAGGATGCAAGCAGGTTAATTCCGTCCAGACGATCTGCAGAAACAACAACTCTGGCTTCGGGAAAGCGATGGGCAAGCATCAAGGGTTCATCCCCAACAACGCTTCTGCTCTTACTGTTTTCATTCTGCCCGATCCACAGGGGTTCCGCCGCAACTCCGCCGTAACCGCGGCTCACAATCCCAACGGCAAGGCCGTGATCGTATAATTTCCGAGCGATCATCTCGACCATCGGCGTTTTGTTTGTCCCCCCATAGCAAAGATTTCCGATACTCACGACGGGAATACACGGATCAATGCTATGAAGCATTCCACGATTGTACGCAGCGTTGCGCACTAAGGCAAAAGCTTTAGCAGGGCCGTGTAAGGGATTTAAAAGCATCCATAAAGAAAAGGTTTTTTTTCCTCTGGCATAATCCAGATAGCTACGAAGGAAGGACATGGTTTCCCGTCTGATCTTGCATTTGATACAGGGCGGCGTAATGCCCCCCCCGCTTCAATAACGCCTCGTGAGCTCCCTCTTCAACAACTCTTCCGGCATCAAGAACAAGGATGCGATCCGCCTCTCTTATCGTGGAAAGCCGATGTGCAATCACAATGGAGGTTCGTCCCTTCATCGCCTCCAACATAGCCTCTTGCACCTGTTTTTCCACTCTTACATCCAAAGAAGACGTCGCCTCATCCATAATCAAAATAGCCGGATTACGCACAATAGCGCGGGCAATCGCAATACGCTGCCGCTGTCCGCCGCTCAACGTAATGCCCCTCTCCCCCACTTCGGAATCGTAGCCCTTTGGTAAGGAACACACATAGTCGTGAATACCGGCAGTAACGGCAGCCTGTTGGATCTCTTTTTGTGTGACCGTGTTGCATCCGTAAGCAATATTATAGGCAAGCGTCCCCTTCATCAAAACAGGATCTTGCGGAACCACGCCGATGTGGCGCCGATAGCTCCGCACATCCAACTGACGGAGGTTCAGCCCATCAATCAGAATATCCCCTTTGACCGGGTCATAAAAACGTAAAACAAGATCTGCGATTGTGGATTTGCCTGCGCCGGTACCGCCTACTATGGCAATTTTTTCCCCCGGTTGAATCGTTAGAT
>JAGPAO010000232.1 GCA_018063805.1 Synergistaceae bacterium
GCACAGGATAAGGGAAGCCTTCCCTTTGGAACCTTCCACACGAGGGCTGCTGCACGCGCCATGGCGATTATGCACGCGAACGGTGCCATGGAAGTGGTTTGTGCGGCTCCCACAGGGGGTGCCGCAGGAGCACTGCCGGGTGCGGTCATTACGTTGGAGGAGGAACTGTCGCTGAACAAAGAGCAGGTCTGTCTGGCTCTTTTTGCGGCGGGTATGATCGGGGTTCTTTTGGATACGCGGGCGACATTTGCCGCAGAGGTAGCAGGTTGCCAAGTTGAGATTGGAGCGGGAGGAGCCATGGCTTCAGCCGCAGCAATAGAGGCTTGTGGAGGCAGCGTTGCCCAAGCTCTCGATGCCGCCGCCATCTCCTTTCAAAACACGATGGGTTCCGTCTGTGACTTGGTGCAGGGCATCGTGGAATTGCCGTGCCATACGCGAAACGCTCTCGCCGCATCGTCGGCTTTTGTCAATGCCGATTTAATTTTGGGCGGCTATGAAAATCCGGTGCCCTTAGATGAAACGATAGATGCCGTTTACTCCGTAGGCAAAATGCTTCCCCCCCAGTTGCGCTGCACCTCCTTGGGCGGTTTGGCTCTTTGTCCCTCGGCGCTTGCGATGAGGAAAAAACGTTAAGCCTTGATGAATGAAGAGATGAGCTTTTTATGTCTTTAAATGGGGCGTCCAATGTGTTGCGAGCACTGAAAAATCGCAACTACAGGCTGTTTTTTTCTGCCCAAGCGGTATCCTTGACGGGTTTGTGGATGCAGCGTGTTGCGTTGGGCTGGTTGGTGTTTCGCATCACGAATTCGACGCGCGCACTGGGTGTGATTGATTTTACATCGGCGATTCCCAGCCTTTTTTTATCCCCTTTAGCGGGGGCATTGATGGCGCGTTGGGATCTTCGCAAGGCCCTTTTTATCACTCAGGTTTTGTTGATGCTCATCGCTGCGGTTACGGGTATTTTGACGCTTACTAATTCCATTGACTATACGCTTCTTGTTATCCTGAGTCTTCTGATGGGGAGTGTCAACGCGATTGATATGCCCCTTCGCCAATCTCTTGTCGTCTACATGGTGGATAAAAAAGAGGACGTTTCAAACGCGGTGGCCTTAAACTCGTCTTTGTTTAACGTCGCCCGTCTCATCGGTCCCTCTATTGCCGGGTTTACGATTTACCGCGTTGGGGAGGGGCTTTGTTTTTTGCTGAACTCAATGACGTACAGTGCCACACTTTTTGCGCTACGAGCCATGCGGATGGAGCACGAAGCGGTAGCCGTCTCAAGTGGAAACAGAGAGGGATTGCGGGAGACCATCGGCAGGGGGCTGGTGCTTTTACGCGCCTTTCCCCCTTTTAAATACATGCTCTTGCTGATAACCTGTTGCAGTATCTTTGGTTTTCCGTATATCGTCCTCATGCCCTCTATGGCACGAGAGGTGTTGGGAGGGACTTCTAAAACGATGGGGCTATTACTCAGCGCTGTCGGGATCGGCGCTTTGAGTGGTTCCCTATTAATGGCGGCACGCAAATCTCCCGTCGGGTTGGATCAGTGGGCCTCTCGCGCCACAATGCTCTTCGGGGCTTTTGTGGCGATGTTTGCTCTGAGCCCAAAAACGTGGGTTGCAATGCTTGCTCTTGCGCCTGCCGGTTTTTTCATGGTTACGGCTTTAATCGCTTGTAATACGTTTTTGCAGTCTCTTGTTGAGGATGAAGAGCGCAGCCGTCTGATGGGGATTTACATAATGTGCACGGTGGGGATCGCTCCGGTGGGGAGCCTTTTTACCGGCCAATTGGCGGAGATGATCGGGACGCAGGGGGCATTATTCGCAAGTGGATTGCTCTGTATTTTGTCCTCGTTTTATTTTTTCACAAAAATGGAGAAAAGCAGGCAAATGATTTTGCGTGCCTATGTTAAAAAAGGGTATAATTTAAAAGAAGCACGGTGAATAAGGTGGAAGCTGAAAGATGAATCACAATACCAATCGTATTTACAGCATGTATTATGGCAATGCAGGGGCTCTTGCCGCAGTCCTTTCAGACTTAGTTCCTGTTGAAAAAAACAGGAAAGGCGAGTCGATCCTGGAGTTAAAATGCCCCGCTTGCGGAGGAGAGGACGCGTGGGTTTGTGCTTCCTTTTATAAGATGCCTGTTATCCGTCACCGGGGAAGCTGCCCCCTTGCAAGCACTCCGCTTCCTCTAGTGGATTATATTGCAGAGAGAGATGGGCAGGGGTACGGAGGAGCGCTGAAAGTATTATCAGAATCCATAGGGCAGGAGTACGTGCCCATTCATAAGGACGATGAAAGGGATTATCTTCGAGATAGAAGTGTCCGAGATCTTTTAGTCCGATTGGACAACGTCTTCCGTGCGAAGTTGTTTTGTCCCGAAGGCGCAGAGGCACTGGCAAATCTTCGGAGGATAAAGGGATATATCGAAGAGGAGATTATGCAGCGAGAGATCGGATATTTTCCCGGATATCAAAAGATGCATCAGGAATTGGAGG
>JAGPAO010000014.1 GCA_018063805.1 Synergistaceae bacterium
GACAGCAGCACCTTTGAAGTCAACCTGATTGTACCGATTGCAATGGAGCCGGGACTTCGCTTTGCCGTTCGTGAGGGCGGTCGCACTGTTGGTGCTGGCGTCGTTACCGAAATTATTGATTAAGATATAGATAGAAGTTGTTGATGGGGGGCATCGTCCCCCCTTAATTCTACGTATAAAGGTTGGAGTGAAAAAAATGGCGGATATCATTGGGCTACAGTGCACAGAGTGCAAGAGGAAGAACTATTCCACGCTTGTGAACAAGAAAAAAGCGACAAAAAAGATGGAAAAAAAGAAGCATTGCGCATGGTGCAATAAACACACCTTGCATAAAGAAACAAAGTAGTGTAGAATCACTTCTGCACGCAGGTCAGTAGCTCCAACTGGTTAGAGCATCGCACTCCAAATGCGAGGGTTGAGGGTTCGAATCCTTCCTGGCCTGCCATTTTAAAATACGAGAATCCAAAAGTGAGGAGGTCGGGGCAATGGCAAAGGTCTCCGGCTTTGTTAAAGATTCAGTAGCTGAACTTAAGAGAGTAACTTGGCCGACCAAGCGTCAGGTATGGCACGCGACCTTGGTAGTTGTTGTCCTAACCTGTATTATGGGTGCTTTTTTGGGTTTGGTGGACGGCTTTTTAACTATTGTGTTTAATTCAGGCTTTGCAAAGTTTATTCGATAGTCCCTTCACGTGCCTGTGTCGGACACTCATCGTATTCGGAGGTGAGGGAGTACACTCCCTTTAAGAGATGAGCGAAAAACAGGAAACAACTGATCGTCTGTGGTACGTTGTTCAAACGTACGCCGGTTATGAGAATAAAGTAAAAGCGAACTTGGATCAGCGTATTGCCACTATGGGAATGGAAGATCGCATATTCAGGGTCTTGGTTCCTGTCGAGGAGCGCTTATACACTAAAGACGGAAAGAGTAAGAGAGTTCGTCGGAAGGTGTTTCCAAGTTATGTGCTTGTTGAGATGGTGCTTGAGGATCAATCTTGGTATGTTGTCAGGCACACGCCGGGCGTCACTGGTTTTGTCGGTGCAGGAAGTCATCCAATCCCTCTGACCCCAAAAGAAGTAGCTGAGATCATGGCAAAGATTGGCAAGGATCAGATGAAGCCTCGCCTTGAGATTGACTTTAAAGAAGGAGATACGGTGCGCGTTAAAACGGGTGCTTTTGCAGGAAATGCCGGGCCTGTCGTGTCTGTATCGCCTGATAAGGGTAAAGTAAAGTTCAGTGTGATGGTTTTCGGCCGGGAAACACTGGTCGAGGCAGATCATACGGAGTTGGAAAAGCTTTAGTAATATTTTAGACCACTGACCGCGATGAGTGTTTTCGCGGTTTAACAAGTATCAAGGAGGTATCATTATATAATGGCCAAGAAAGTCATAGGGGAGATTAAATTACAGCTCCCGGCCGGGAAGGCAACCCCGGCGCCACCTGTAGGACCTGCCTTAGGGCAGCGCGGTGTTAATATCATGGAGTTTGTAAAACAGTTCAACGCTAAAACAGCGGATCAAGTGGGGATGATTATCCCTGTCGTTATTACTGTTTACGCTGATCGTAGTTTTTCTTTCATCATGAAGACTCCTCCGGCAAGCATCTTAATCAAGAAAGCTGCCGGTCAGGAAAAGGGTTCTGCCGTTCCCAACAAGAATTTTGTCGGGAAAGTGACGCGCAAGCAAGTACAAGATATCGCTCAGTTGAAGATGGTCGATTTAAATGCGATTGATATTGACGGTGCGATGAAGTTGATTGAAGGCACAGCGCGTTCCATGGGAGTAGAAGTCATCGGTTGATGACCGTTATTGTGGGAGGTGGGTTAACCGCCGCTTGGACCACGAGGAGGTAAGAAGATGTCACGTAATAGTAAACGTTTTAAAGCTCTGTTGGAAAAAGTTGATTTTAACAAAGAGTACGCGCTTTCAGAGGCCGTTCCTCTTGTAAAGGAGTGCGCCACAGCAAAATTCGATGAGTCCATCGAGTTGCACGTTCGCTTGGGTGTGGATCCTCGTCATGCGGATCAGCAGGTGCGTAGCACCGTAGGTTTGCCTCATGGAACGGGACACACGGTGAAGGTACTCGTTATTGCAGCCGGCGACAAGCTTCGTGAAGCACAGGAAGCGGGAGCTGATATCGTAGGCGGCGAGGAAAAAGTAGGCGAGATTGAATCCGGATGGATGGATTTCGATGCGGTTATCGCTACGCCCGATATGATGAAGTCCGTAGGGCGTTTGGGTAAAGTTCTCGGACCCCGTGGTCTCATGCCGAGCGCGAAAACCAACACCGTTACCTTTGATGTTGCAACGGCTGTTAAAGAGATTAAAGCCGGGCGCATTGAGTTTAGGGTTGATAAAACGGCGATTACCCACAATGCGGTAGGAAAAGCCTCTTTCACTGAAGACCAGCTGATGGATAACGTTCAGACGCTTCTTCAGGCTATTATTAAAGCCAGACCTGCTGCGGTAAAGGGTACCTATATAAAGGGTATTTCTCTTTCATCCACAATGGGTGTGGGGATTACGGTGGATCCCGCATTGGTTCAAAAGGATATAACAGCCAGCGAGTAAGCAAACGATATGTTTGACTAAAAAATAAATATCTAAGCTAAAGACAGTGGGGGTGTTCGCACTTAATAACCCACCGAGGCTTGGGACAGTCGTTATGTTGATGACTTTTCCCCGGCTCGTTTAAGAGCCGGGGTTTTTCTTTTAAAGGAGGTGAAACTATGCCAACTGAAGCAAAAAAAGAGATGGTAGCATCCCTTGTAGAGATGATCCAGAAATCGCAGGGAATTATTATTGCCGAGTATCGCGGTCTAACTGCGAGCAAAACACAGGAAGTCCGTCGTAAGATCCGGGCAGCTTCGGGGGAGATTAAAGTAACGAAGAATACCCTGATGCGACTGGCTTTGAAGGAATGTGGATTGCCCACAGCAGATGCTATTGATACAGGGCCCAATGCTTACGTCATGGCCTATGATGATGTAGCGGCGGTTGCAAAAGCTCTCAGAGATTTTGCAAAAGAAAAGGGTAACGAAGCCGTCATTATCAAGGGTGGTCTGTTGGGCAACCAATTGCTGAGCAAAGAAGAAGTGCTGGCTCTTGCAGATTTGCCGCCTCGTCAGGTCCTGCTGGGTCAAGTTGTCGGTACTTTGGTGGCTCCTATTCGTGGTTTGGTTACAGTGCTTTCCGGTCCGGCACGTGGTCTGGTTACCTGTTTGTCGCAGCTTGAAGAGAAGAAAAAGAACGTTGCTTAATGCTGATTTCAATATTATTCAGTGGTAACGTGATAAAACATAAGGAGGAATATTAAAATGAATCGTGAAGATTTGATTAAAGCTATTGAAGAGATGTCAGTACTGGAACTTTCGCAGTTGGTGAAAGACCTTGAGGAGAAATTCGGTGTTTCTGCCGCTGCTCCCGCAATGGCAATGCCCATGATGGCAATGCCTGGTGCAGGCGCTGCCGCAGAAGAAGAGAAATCAGAGTTTGATGTTGTTCTCGTTGATCACGGCGCGAACAAAATCAACGTCATCAAGGTTGTTCGTGAAGTCACAGGTCTTGGCCTGAAAGAGGCCAAGGAACTTGTTGACACACCTCCCAAGGCTTTGAAGGAAGGCGTCAGCAAGGAAGAGGCCGAAGAGATTAAGAAGAAGGTTGAAGAAGCCGGAGCAAAGGTCGAGCTTAAGTAAACTAAAGCGAAGCATAAAAGAACATAGAAAAGGAGTGAAGGGCGCTTGCCCTTCACTCCTTTTCTATGTTTTATATGAGATAATGAATAAAAATGAATGCTGCGGGGGGATATTTTATGCGTGTAATAGATACGCACGTTCATGTCTATCCGGAAGAAGTCATCGCGAATGCGGATGAGATCGCCAAGCATGAGCCTTATTTTAAGCAACTGATTCAAAGCCGGGTGCATCGATGGGCGACTGTCCAAGACGTGGTCCATGCAATGGACGAGGATGCTATTTCTGAAAGCTGGATTTGTGGTTTTGGTTTTAATGATATGCATCTATGTCGGTTATGCAATGATTATGTGCTGAAATCTGCACAAACATACCCCGGACGATTGCGCCCCTTAGCGGTTGTTCCCCCTCTTGATCCCGCTACTGAAGGGGAGCTTATCCGTTGTGCAGAACTGGGTGCGGTAGGGGTCGGAGAAATTTTCCCCGATGGTCAGCAGTGGGATATCACTGATTTTCGGCAGACTTGGAAAATAGGGGCGCTATGCCATGAAATAAATTTATTTTTGCTTATACATACAGCGGAGCCTGTGGGGCATGATTACGCCGGCAAGGGAAAAGTGGGGCCAAAAGAAATCGTAGAGTTTTGTACCCACCATCCGGAGTCAAAGGTTGTTTTTGCGCACTGGGGGGGCGGGGTATGGCTTTACGAACACATGCCGGAGATCAAGCGCATTTTAAAAAATGCCAGGTATGATACCGCGGCCACTCCCTTTCTGTACGACAGCGCCATCTATAAAACCGCCTTTGCTGCAGGTGTCGCCGATAAGCTTTTTTATGGATCGGATTTTCCTTTGTTGAGGATTAAGCGATATAAAACGGAAGCGCTCCTTTTAGAAGAAAAGGGCTTTCTTGAGAAGTTGTTTGGCTTGAACGCAAAAAAATTTTTGGATAGCTTGAACGAAGAACAACATTAGGGTATTGAAAGATCAAGTTGAAAAATAGAGGAGAGTACGAAAAATGAAGGACAAACAGGGGATTAGAACAAAAGCGTTGCATTCAGGGTGGAGAAGTGATCCCGTAACGGGAGCCTTTGGCCTGCCGATATACCTGTCCACAGGGTTTGAGTTTAGAGACACGGAACACGCGGCAAACCTATTTAGTTTGAAGGAATCCGGATATATTTATTCCCGTTTGGGAAACCCAACCGTTAATGCCTTTGAGGAGGGCTTAAACGATCTTGAAGGCGGTGTGGGGTGTGTCGCCTGTTCTTCCGGACAAGGGGCCTTTATGCAGCTATTAGGGGCCCTCTGTTGCGCCGGGGATCATCTGATCATAGCCCAAGCGGTTTATGGCGGCACGCTGACGCTGATCAAGAATGTTATGGGACGATTTGGGATAGAGTCTACCTTTGTGGATATAAACCACCCTTGTCAGGTCGAAGGGGCTATTCGGGACAATACAAGAGGGATTATCTGCGAGACGATAGGCAATCCGGGGATGAATATCGCTCCGCTTGAAGCTTTGGGGAAAATTGCAGCGCGCAATGACATCCCCCTCATTGTGGATAATACTTTTGCCCCAATTCTCTGCCGCCCTTTTGAGTGGGGGGCTCATGTCGTCGTTTATTCCACGACGAAATACATCTCAGGGATGGGGAACTTGATTGGCGGCGCGGTTATTGACAGCGGAAATATGGACTGGAATGCCTCGGATAAGTGGGGCGGACTCACGCAGCCCGACCCGGGGTACCATGGAATTACCTTTACAGAACATTTTGGAAGAGGGGCCCTTTGTGCGAAGGTAAAAGCCTCCATTATGCGCGATATGGGAGCGTCTCCCTCTGCTTTTGATGCGTATCTGCTGCATCTGAGTTTGGCGACGTTGCCGCTGCGGATGGAACAGCATAGCAAAAACGCTCAGATTATGGCTGAATACCTAAAAGGGCACCCACAAGTGGAATGGGTCAGTTACGCAGGGCTTCCGGATCACCCTCAGTACGACCTGGCACGGCACTATCTCCCTGAGGGGTGCGGTGGAATGCTTGCGTTTAACATTAGGGGCGGAGTGGCTGCCGGAGCGGTGTTCCTGGACAACTTGAAACTGATTGGGCATGTGGCAAACCTTGGGGATGCGCGCTCTCTCATGCTCCATCCGGCAAGCACAACACATTCCCAACTGACGCCGGAGGAGCGAGCGGCAGCGGGAATAGGAGAGGGTATGATCCGCTTCAGTGTCGGCATTGAGAATGCCGAGGATATTATCGCTGATTTGGATGCAGCATTTGCTGCGGTAAGGAACAAGTATCCTCTCAAAAAGTGAGTGCTTTTGAGTGAAAAAATAAAGAATAGTGGGATTATTTATCAGTTGTAAAATTCGGTGTTGACAGACGGCGCGAGCTGGATTATACTGCTCCTTGCGTTGCCGGGGCGGATAGCTCAGTGGGAGAGCGCCTGCCTTACACGCAGGTGGTCGTAGGTTCGAAACCTATTCCGCCCACCAGAATCGCTTACGGACGCAGGAATAAGTGGAGCTGTAGCTCAATTGGTTAGAGCGCCGGCCTGTCACGCCGGAGGTCGCGGGTTCAAGTCCCGTCAGCTCCGCCACTTATTTAAACTGAATGGCGGGATAGCTCAGTCGGTAGAGCAACGGACTGAAAATCCGTGTGTCCCCAGTTCAATTCTGGGTCCCGCCACCAGCATCCAGATTTATAGTTCCAAGCGGAAGTAGCTCAGGGGTAGAGCACAACCTTGCCAAGGTTGGGGTCGCGGGTCCGAATCCCGTCTTCCGCTCCAAGTGATATCAAGGGCTCAGGAGATTTCTCCTGAGCCCCTTTTAATTTTCCACCCTCCATATATCCTCCAAATTTTAAAGACGCTTAATTTTTCGCATCAAACGATGCTATAGATTGACGCAGGGCAGAAAAAAACGAATATAATATGGGTATAAAGAGAGCGGACGGGATTGCTCTTCATCATTCATAAAACGAAAGATTTCTTTCTGGAGGAAACCATGTTCAAAGATAAAATTGCGGTTATCACCGGAGGCAGCCACGGTATTGGTTTGGCTGCGGCGCAAGAATTCATAAAAGCCGGAGCAAATGTTGCGGTAATGGATCTGAATCCATGCAGTGAGAGCTTTGCCCTTTTTTATCAAGGCGATATTGCAAATGAGGGTGACTTGAATGTCTTTGCCTCCAAAGTCATCCATAGATTCGGCAAGGTGGATTATCTCATTAATAACGCTTGTATCAGCCGCGGAGGTATCTTATCCGGTTGCAGCTATGATGACTTTTTGTATGTGCAAAGGATTGGTCTCGCCGCGCCGTATATACTGACAAAGCTATTTTTGCCGCATTTCAATCCCAATGGCGCTGTGGTGAATATTTCATCTACACGTGCGTATCAATCCCAACCGGATACTGAAAGCTACTCTGCGGCAAAAGGCGGTATTACGGCGCTTACTCACGCACTGGCTGTTTCTCTTGCCGGTATTGTACGGGTCAACTGCATTTCTCCGGGCTGGATATCCACTACCGCCGATGAGTTTTGCCTTGCGGATAACGTTCAGCATCCATCCCGAAGAGTTGGAGTGCCAAGCGATATTGCCAATATGGTGCTGTATCTTTGCAGCGAAAAAGCAGGCTTTATAAACGGCGAAAATATCATCATTGACGGCGGAATGTCAAAGCAGATGATTTACCATAACGACCACAGTTGGAAGCTGGAAGCATAAATAGCACCTTCTAAGGACAGTAAATCTGCAAACCCCTTTGTCACGGAGTATATTGCTGTATGCGCCGCCGGGGAAGGAAGGCTTTTATCACACTCTTGGATTTAGAATTTCAAAACGGCCATGTGTCGATTTATCGACGTTCAGTCTGCAATTAAAAGGGTATACTGTCTTAAAGTGATCTGCGTTTGATTTTAGATAATTTCAAGGAGGGCTTGACCGTTGAGCAAAACATATCTTACGGGTGCAACAGTTCTGACTGGTACGGGTGAACGCTTGAAAAAGGCCACTATCGTCATCGAAGAAGGTAAAATAACCCAAATAGGAACGGATATTAAGATCCCCAAAAAAGCGGAGGTGATCGATCTTACGGGCAAAATCGTCACCCCCGGTCTGATCGACGCCCACGTGCATATGGGAACCTATAACGAAGGATTTCCGGAAAGCATGCAGGACGCCAACGATATGGTCGAGCCCATACTGCCTCAGTTGCGCATTTTAGACGCGCTCTACCCCGGCGACACATCTTTCGATGATGCGCTTGCGGGGGGCGTGACGTGCGTCCAGACGTTGCCCGGCAGCGGGAATGTTATCGGCGGTCAGGGAGCTATACTCAAAACCAAGCGTGATATCGTAGAGAGTATGGTCATTCAGGCTCCTTCGGGGATGAAGGCGGCTCTTGGGGAAAACCCTGTGCGCGTTTACAGCTCAAAAGGAAAACTTCCGAATACCCGAATGGGCAGCGCTTGGTTGATGCGCGACGCTTTTGTTCGCGCGCAAAACTACAGGGACAAAGCGAAGGCCGCACACGCTAAAAACGAACCCTTTGAACGCAATTTGGGGATGGAAGCACTTGGAGACGTTCTGGATGGGAAAGTTACTTATCGGGTACACTGCCACAGAATGGACGATATCCAAACGGCCGTTCGCGTTGCCGAGGAGTTTCATTTGAAATTAACGATCGAACACTGCACCGAAGGGCACCTGATCGCGTCCTGGCTGGGAGCAAAAAAAGCCTATGCCGCCGTGGGGCCGACCCTTTCGGCGAAGGTCAAGATTGAACTGCGCAACAAGAGCTGGGATACACCCCTGGTGCTCTGGAAAGCCGGCGTGCATTTCTGCATCATCACGGATCATCCCGTCGTGCCTATCGAACATTTGAGCGTCTGCGCTTCCTTAGCCGTACGTGCCGGTCTGCCGCCCGAAGAGGCTCTAAAAGCTGTCACTCTTTACGCCGCCGAACATCTGGGCATTGCTGACCGCGTAGGGTCGCTTGAAAAAGGCAAAGATGCCGATATTGCCGTATGGGACGGCGAACCGCTGGACTCCCGCTCTCGGGTCGTCAAGACTTTCATCAATGGGGAGCTTGTTTACGGAGGGTGATGTGTGCTGGGCTACAAGAGGGGGGAGATCTGACTGCTCCCCCCCCATGGTGTCGATTTACGGGGTATTCGTCCTCATTTCATTTTGCTAAAAGCGATCTCCTGGATCGTCTGAATGGTTCTGTCGATATCTCCCTCGGTGTTGTAGGGAGCGAGGCCAAAACGAATCACGCCTCCGGCATCCCTGAGCCCCCTGATATGGTAAAATGTTGATTATTCTTTTATTTAAAAATCCAGCTGTTATACAGATATGGGTGATAAGATGAAAATAACATTTATACGTCCGAGCATGGCTGGAGAGCAATCCGCTGATGCGTTGCCTCCATTAGCATTCATGATACTGAGCTCATTGACGCCTAGCTGTGTTGATATCGAATTTTTTGATGAACGAATAGAAGACTTGCCTCTTGCTATCGATAGCGATGTCGTTTGTTTTAGTGTAGAGGTGTTTTCGGCTAAACGCGCTTCTTTACTTGCCAGTAAGTATAAAAAACAAAATCCCGGTATTAAGATAATCATGGGAGGGTTTTATCCTACCGCTTGTCCTGACGAGGCTAAAGAGTTTGCCGACAGTATCATTATTGGCGATGCAGAGCCTGTATGGGAACAAGTAATAAAAGACTTGGAAAATAATGAATTAAAAGGTCAATATGTATCCTCAAATTCGTATATGCTACCCTTCTCAAAAATGGATAAGTCTATTTTTGCTAATAAGAACTATTTCAAGATAGGCGTAGTCCAGTGGAAACGCGGTTGTGCCTTTAATTGTAATTTTTGCTCCATCCATTCTTTCTATAAATCATGCATACTCGAACGAGAAATAGATGATGTCATAGAGGAAATCAAGCATATGAAGGAAAAAGTGATATTTATAACAGATGATAATTTATTGCATGATAAAGTAAAAATGAAAGAGTTTCTAGGAAAGTTAACACCCTTAAAGAAAAAATGGGCCTGCCAGGTTAGTATTAATGTGACTAATGATGATGAATTATTAGGTCTTATGGCTAAAAGCGGGTGCATTGTAATGTTGATAGGTTTTGAAAGTTTAAACAAAGAAAATCTTATGGAGATAGGTAAAAAGCAAAATATAGCATGCAATGATTATGAAAGTGCGATAAAGAGTATATACTCTCATGGAATAATGATTTATGCCACATTTATTTTTGGATATCCTCATGATAATCTGGAAAGTTTTGATGAAGTGTATGAATTTGCTATGAAGCACAAGTTTTTGATTGCAAATTTTAATCCTCTTATGGCAATGCCTTCAACCGACTTGTATGATGAACTGAAAGCAAAAGGGGAACTCGTTAACGAAAAATGGTGGATCTCAGAAGAGTATTGTTATGGTGATGCGATGCACTATCCTAAAAATTTCTCTTCTGAACAGTTGGCTGCAAGCTGCAAGAGGTTGCGATATAAATTTTACTCCAAGCAAAGCATATTTAAAAGAATGTGGAATCTCGTGAATCTTCGCTATTTACCTATATTTTTATTAATAAATATAGTATTAGCAGTTGAAATAAAACGTAAGCAAAGGGTAAAATTGGGAGGACAAGTCACATGAAAATTACTCTGATAAAGCCTACCATTGGGACAAAATCTCATAGTTTATACGTCGATGAAGGGCGAATGGAACCGCTGCAGTTAGGTGTTATCGCAGCACTTATCCCATCGGATATCGAAGTTGTAATGTATGATGATCGCATGGAAAAAATACCTTTTAATGAATTGACCGATGCAGTAATGATAACGGTTGAAACATTTACAGCAAAAAGGGCATATGAAATATCAACTGAGTATATGAACCGCAAGGTTCCTGTTATTATGGGCGGAATGCACGCGAAACTTGCAACTGATGAAGTCATAGAGCATTGTGATTGCACAATTTTGGGTGATGCTGAGAATATTTTGCCACAAGTTGTTGAAGATTTGCGATTAGGTAATCTGCAGAAATTATACACTTGTGGGGTTGCGCACTTACCACAAGAAAAATGCCCAACAAGGCGAGAGCTTTTTGTTGATAAAGGCTATCTCCCCATTTCATTAATACAATTTAGCCGAGGGTGTATACACAGCTGTAATTACTGTGCAACCAGTGTTTATTTCGACAAAAAGCATTATTGCCGTACGATAAAGGATGTAATTGAAGAGATAAAAGCACAAAAGCGAAAATTTATATTTTTTGTCGACGATAATCTAATAGCAGATAAAGACAAGGCCAAAGCGCTGTTTCGTGAGTTAATACCACTTAAAATTAATTGGGTTAGTCAAGGGACAATAAATATGGTCTATGATAATGAACTAATGGAACTCATTGTGAAAAGTGGCGGCATGGGATTTGTCATTGGTTTTGAAAGCATAAATCCAGCAAGCATCGAGTTAATGGGTAAGGATGTAAATAAAGAACAAGGGTTCAATAAATATAAGGAAGAAATTGAAATTCTTAGAAAATGGGGATTACAAACTTGGGCATCGTTCACTATCGGGCATGACACAGACACTGTTGAAAGTATAAAAAAAACCGTTGATTGGGCATTGGAAAACAAGTTTGCATTTGCAGCATTCAATATTCTTATGCCTTACCCAAAAACACCACTGTATCAAAAACTACATGCAGAAGGTCGGCTGCTATATGATGGAAAATGGTGGTTGCATAATGAATATAGATTTAATTACGCATCCTTTGTGCCGAAGAGCATGACACCGGAGGAATTGACAGAAGTAGCGTTTTATTGTAGAAAGAAATTTAATAGTCCTCTTTCTATTTTATATAGAATGTTTGATCTGAAGACCAATATGCGAACTTTTAAAAAACTGATTACATATTTGCTTTACAACCCGCTCTTTCGCAAAGAAGTTCATAAAAAACAAGGGTTACAGTTTGGTATAGAGCATTTCCGGGAGGGTAAAAATGCTTAAAAGCAAGATTGTTGAAGTTGAAAATTTGAGAATAAGTCAGACTAAAAAAATGTTTTCAATAATGTCTAAATACTATGCTAACATAAGCGAAGTGAATTTTTATAATGACTTATTGAATAAGGCCGAAGTTGCGCTTTTTTGTGATGAAAACAGGGAAATACGCGGGTTCACTACGCTTGCGATATTTTTGCACGACGATCATACGCAGCTTTTATTTTCAGGAGATACCATTATCGAAAAAGAGTATTGGGGTAGCAACGACTTGTCCCATGCATGGATAAATAATGCGCTATCTCATGCTGAGAGGTTTTACGGAAGGACTTTTTGGTTACTCTTGACCAAAGGGTATAAGACGTATAAGTTTCTGCCGACCTTTTTTAACGAATTTTATCCGCGTTTTGACACTGAAACACCAATAGAAATGCAAAAGATAATGGATGAATTTGCGATTAATCAATTTGGTGATAAGTATAAAAATGGTGTTTTTATTGAGGGTAAGGATTTTCTTAAAGATGAATTTGCAGATATAAGCAAAACAAACCTTAAGGATGACAACGTATTATTCTTTTTAAAAAAAAACCCTGATTATAAGAAGGGTGATGAGCTCATTTGCCTTTGCGAGTTAAGTGTGAATAACTTAAACAAGCTGGGGAGGCGTGTTCTTGGAAAGTAGGAAGTTGTCAAAGATATTATCAAGCAATAAAAATACGATTTATGGAAAGCGATATTCTTTTTGTGATATTAAGAGTATTGCTTGTTTTCAAAAAAAAGTTCCGATTAGTACTTATGAAGACTATATATCATATATAAACAAAATTAAAAATGGCGAGCAGAACATTCTGACATCAGAAAAGGTTTTGTTATTAGAGCCATCAAGCGGGTCTACTTCTGCTAAAAAACTGATTCCGTACACAAAGGGATTAAAATATGAATTTTCCTCTGCGATAAGTACGTGGCTTTGGGATTTGAATAAAAACTTTCCTCGCTTGAAATATGGGCAAATATATTTTTCGATTACGCCGCAAGCGACTGTTAATGAAGGTATTGTGGGATTTAATGGCGATGATGAATATATAGGAGGATTGTTAGGACGCTTGATTTCAAGGAAATTTTGCGTTCCTAATGGTGTTAAAAATATTGTTAATATAGAGGAATTTTGGCATGTAACCATTGAGTATATTAAAAGCGCTAAAAATTTGAGACTTGTGTCCGTGTGGAATCCCACATTTCTTTTGATTATGCTTGAAAAAGCAAAGATGACATCGAAGGAATTATTCCCTAATTTAGAGGTTATAAGCTGTTGGGCTGACGGTAATTCTGCACCTCTTGCAAAAAAACTACAAGATGTTTTTCCTGATGTTTATATTCAACCTAAAGGATTGCTCGCAACGGAAGGCATAATGACAATTCCTATAGAAGGAATCGGCAAACGCTTAACAGAATCGCATTTTTTTGAGTTTGTCGATAAAAACGGTGATGTAAGATTGACACATGAATTAAGTGTTGGTGAAGAGTATGAAATTCTTCTTACTACGTCCGGTGGATTGTATAGATACAATATCGGCGATATTGTTCGCTATAACGGAAACTGTTGTTTTGATTTTATAAGTAAAAGCGGTAATGTGTCTGACTACTTCGGGGAAAAACTCAACGAGACGCATGTTCGTGGGATTATTTCCGGTGATGGTTTCAGGATTCTTGTGCCGAATGGCAATAAGTACACCCTATACTCTGAAATAGACGTTAATATAGATAAAATAGATATGGCGTTACGTGAAAATTTCCACTACGATTATTGCCGTAAATTGGGCCAATTAGAGAGAGTAGCGTTTATGAAGATTCAGAATGGCGAGCAACAATATATTGATAATTGTTTAAGAATGGGGATGCGGTTGGGTGATATAAAGCCAATGTATCTCTCAAATAAAGAAGGCTGGATATTTAAATGAAAATAGCATTTTTATCCCCGGCAGGGGCAATGCACAGATATAACGGGAGCTTTGGGCGAGGGTTGCACTATGCTCCGCTCACGATGACAACTCTGGCGGCTTTTGTTCCGCCTGAGTTGAATGCGGAGCTCGTGATTTACGATGAAACCGTGCAGGCGATACCTCTTGATTTGCACGCCGATGTTGTCCTGGTAACTGCCATAACGGGGACAAGCCCGCGAGCCTATAAGTACTGTGATTATTTTCGTTCAAAGGGGATAACCGTTTTTTTGGGCGGTGTACAGCCTTCGCTTGACCCTATAGAAGCGCAAAAACATTGCGATAGTCTATTTATCGGCATTGCTGACCATACTTTTCCCCAAGCGCTTAGCGATTATTTAAATAAAGATTTAAAGCCCGTATATCGTGAGTCATCCGAGTGTGTCTCGATTTCCAACCGTCCAATGCCGCGCCGTGATTTGCTAAAACCGAAGGCGTATATTACTGAAAACTCCGTCGAAGCCATTCGTGGCTGCACATTACCTTGTACCTTTTGTGCGTATCCTGCCGCTTTTGGCAGGAAGCTTGTTGCAAGACCAGTGAAAGACGTTATCGCCGAGATAGAACAGTTAAAAGGGAAATATGTTTTGTTTCCTGATGTTAATCTCATTTCAGATATGGAATATGCAAAAGAATTGTTCAAGGCTATGATACCTCTGAAAAAGAAATGGTTTGGATTGACAACATCACACGTAGGATATGATAAAGAATTTTTTAAAGTACTTGAAAAAAGCGGCTGCAAAGGGCTTTTGATAGGATTTGAAAGTGTAAATCAAGACGCTCAAGGTTATATAAATAAGGGGGTAAATAAAACCGACAATTATGAAATTTTGGTAAAAGAATTGCACGGTATTGGCGTACTGATAAACGGGTGCTTCGCTTTTGGTGGGGACAGTGACAATAAAGATGTATTCGCTCGTACTGTGGAGCAAGTTCAACGCTTAAGGATTGATTTACCACGCTACTCAATTCTTACGCCGTTTCCCAATACGGAATTATACCGAGAATTAGCTCTGCAAAAACGTATTTTTGAACATAATTTCGCAATGTATGATGTGGAGCATGTTGTGTTTGAGCCTAAGAATATGACTGCAGATGAATTGTATAGAGGCACTGAATGGGCGTGGCATGAAACATATAAAACAAGCAGTATTTTGCAGAGAATAAACAAATTGAGCCCGATTAGTTATATCACAAATTTTGCATATCAAAATTATGCAAGTAAATTCGAGAATTTTACAAAAGAAGTCATGTGCGATAATTCAGATATACCTGAGGTGTACGCATGAAAATATTATTCATTTTACCTGCAATTGGCAGAAAAGATGGCGAAGAATATATCGGCACATGGAAGATGGAGCCGCTTACTATTGCAACGCTTAAAGCGCTGACACCGCCTAATATTAAAACGTTCTTCTTTGATGATCGCATTGAGGATATTGACTATGATATTGATGTTGATATGGTAGCTATTTCAGTTGAGACTTATACGGCAAGTCGGGCTTATAAAATTGCTCAAAAATTTAGGCAGAAGGGCGTAAGCGTTATAATGGGCGGCTATCATGTCACTTCAATTCCCGACGAGACGCTGGAGTATTGCGACAGTATAATAATCGGAAACGCCGAAACCGTATGGAATCAGATGATCGAAGATTTTCAAAATGCGTCTCTGCGACGTCGATATGAGGGTGAGCGTGGCGGCATCCCGCCAATGCCTGATAGGAGTATTTATGCTGGTAAAAAGTATCTGCCTGTTACTTTAATAGAAACAGGGCGGGGTTGTCCGCATACTTGTGAGTTTTGTGCTATTACTTCTTATTATTATGGGAAATACACTCCACGCCCTATAGATGATATTGTGGCAGAAATTAAACAATCTGAAAATAAAGTCATATTCTTTGTGGACGATAATTTAACCGCGCATCGCAGCCATTTGTTCGCTATTTGTAAAGCAATAACTCCATTGAAAGTTAAATGGACAAGTCAAGTTTCATTGTCTGTTGCTAAGGATGATGAGTTGCTGAAGGCTATGAAGGACAGCGGGTGTCAATTAGTTTTAATTGGATTTGAAAGTCTTGACAAAGCTAATCTTGACCAGATGAATAAAAGTTGGAATTACCAACTTGGTGAACGTGATAAAATGGTGCGGAGAATTCATGATGTTGGGATAGGTATTTACGCAACATTCGTGTTTGGTTTTGATAATGATGCAGTTGAGAGTTTTGATAATACTGTCGCTTTTGCAATGAAGCATAAATTCTTCTTTGCGGCTTTTAATCATCATCTTCCATTCCCCGGAACCCCACTTTATGAACGCTTACAAGAAGACGATAGACTTTTATATGATAAATGGTGGCTAAAAGGCGATTATAAATATGGTGATATTCCATATTACCCTCAAAAAATTTCGCCCGAAGAATTAAAGGATTACTGTGCTGATGCAAGACGAAAATTTTTCAAACCATCTAATATCTTCAAGCGTGGCATAGCATCTATTTTCAGGAACGCAAATCCTTTTATGACTGCAGTCTTCTTTTCTCAGAACAAAGCCTTAGGGAAAGAAATAAACAGAAAGCTTGATTTACCGGTTGGAACAGGGCTTGACGAGGGCGGCGTAAAATAGTGGGATATCTCTATGGATTTGCGTCCGTTGAAGATGGCGAAGAAATTTCCAAACTCATTGAGGATGTAGATTTTGAAGGAGAAATTTCTCTAGCTTACGCCCGCCGCCCAAACGCTGTAATATCACTTGCCAAAGAATGCGACGTTTCAGTCTTTGTTGTTGCGCGCGATGATAAGGACAACAAAATTGTAGGCGTAGGCGCATGTGCTATCAAAAATAAAATTGCATATTTAACAGGGCTGCGCGCTAGAAGGCGTGTAAATATTCCTAAGTGTTATGCTCTTTTAGGCGATTTCTGTAAAGCTAATGATGTGAAATTAACATATACAACTATTTTGAAGAGTAACACAGGCGTTCAGAAGATGTTAGAAAAAGAGAGAGCATCTATGCCCAATTATGTACGTTTTGGGGAATGTATTGTTCATATTATCAGAAAGCATCTGAGGATAAAGGATAAGAATAACTTAATAAAGGCTGGTAATAATTACATACTAGAAAACCATCAAGGGGAAATCATAGCAAACTGTAAAGCCATTGAGCAGTGGGGCTTCAAACAATGTATCGTTAAACATTATGGCTGGAAAATAAAAGTTTTGAAAACGTTTATCGGGTGGATACCTAAAGAGGGTGAGGTTTTAAAATTCTTCACGCTTGCGGACGTGAAAGCGAATGATGGTATTGCACTGGAGAGTTTATTGAGGCATGCATCAAACATGGATTTTGCAGGTAATTTCTTTCTTTATGGCGGTATCAGTTCAATTTGTCCCGTAAAGAGTTTGAAATATAAAAGTGTCGTTTATATAGTAGATTGGGAAAAAAAAATGCAAAATGCGGAAGGCATTGAACTAAAATTAGAGGTGGCAGATTTATAGGCAAGTTATTGGGATGATCTTTGTATTGTTTGGTGCAACTATTTTTTTGAGGATTAGAATCGAAAAAAATTTGGTGACCTAACTTCGGCGATGGAGATAATGTAGTTAGCCATAATATTGTCCATTGATTGCACTAACGGTTGCTGCGAACGAGGGATGAATTGAAGTGAGAAGGTTTTATGATCTATATCAATGGATGGCATTCTTAATAATCTATCCATTTTCATTGTTTGTATGGATTTATATTTTAAAAGATTGGAACAAGGTTGCAACTATTTCAATGCTACCCGTTTTAGTGGCATACGTAGTACCTGCAATAGGCACGAATCTGACTGGATTGTGGGAGTTTAGCGGGAGTGGAAGGTTGGGGAAATTTCGTTGGTATCATGGATTTGTTTTAGGGGCGAGCATAAATATATTTGGTAGTATGATGTATGCTTTTTCACCTCAATATCAAGGGGTTGGCACAACCGCCATGTTTGCTTTTGTTATGGGATCATTTGTTGCTTTTTGGAATTGGTATTATGACATATATGCGATAAAATCAGGCTTTATTATTGTTAACAATAAGGCAAAAGCAGAAGGCAAGAGCGCAGAAGAAATAACTGTTATCTATGCACCCATCTATTTCTTTATCTTGGGGGCAGTATACGGTTTATATATAAAAATGGCTCAACTTCATTTTGCTGAGTCTGTAAGTTGGTGGTTATGGTTTGCTGTCTTTATGCACATATTAGCATTGGTTTTGCCAACAGCCGTCTATGCATGTGTCTCAAAAAAAATAGATGGCAATTGGGGAATATCAAAATATTCGAGTCTATAAATAAAACCGTGCTAGTGTCCCCTTGTTTTAAGCCAGATATGAACGAGGAAGGGATCCCATTCAGCCCATTTTCTCATTCCTTCTTCGTCTGATATTTTTGAGGAGTTTTACCAAGGCCATGCCTGAAAAAAGAGCAGCAAAAAGACCCCATACGCAGCCGGAATCTGTATATACATTTTCTGTTTTCGGGTCGTAATAGCGGCCAAGTTCGTTGAAATCCCAGCGAAGACAGCGCTCATACCATAGCAGGCAGAATAAAACAGCTATCCCCGCGAGTAAAATAAACCCGAAGGAAAAATCACGTAAAGAAAGTAATGAGGGTGTTTTTGCTTTATGAAACTGTTGCATGATGACACCTCGTACTGCCCCAACCGCATCGGGCTTTGTCTTGTCGGTAGCCCGATGCGTCGGAAAAAATCCGTGGGCGGTTGATTTTATTTTTTATTCCCCGCGATCTCTCGGATCGTTTGAATGGTTCTGTCGATATCTCCCTCGGTGTTATAGGGAGCGAGCCCAAAACGAATCACGCCTCCGGCATCTCTGAGCCCCAGCGTATCGTTGACGAGCTCGACGGCGTAGAAGTCGCCGTCCCACGCGTAGATCCCCTTGGCACCGAGAATTTTGCATGCTTCCGAAGGTCGTATGCCTTCAATGGTGATGGAGACCGTGGACGTTCTCGGTTCGCCCTCCTTGGGGCCGTATACTTTAACACCCGGTACCTTCCTGAACTCTTCGCGCAGTTTTTTAGCGAGGGGTTTTTCGTATTCGTCAAAAGCCATCATGCCGGCAAGCACGTTTCGCCTGCGCCCCGCGGTGTCTCCAAGTTCTTTTTCGAAAAACGGCGCGTATTTTTCGCCGACGGAAGCGATAAATTCAACGGCTTCTGTCACGCCCGCTATCAGCTCAAACTGAGGCGTTCCCATATGGAATTTCCGAACCCCGGTGAGGATGTCGTCCGCCTTTACGTTGTACAGATCGAGTGCCTCGATAAGCTCGCTCTTCATATAGATCACTCCTACGTGCGGGCCAAACCATTTATATGCGGAGCAGAGCAGCACATCAGTGTCGATATCCTTGACGCACACCGGAAAGTGAGGGACATAATGAACTGCGTCTACTACTGTTACAGCACCGTATTCGTGCGCCATGGCGCACATTTTTTTCACGTCGCTGACCGTTCCGATGGCGTTGGATGCCCAGTTGAAGGCCGCTATCTTCGTTTTGGGCGAAAGCTTGGAGCGCAGATCCTCCATGTCTATCTGCTGAGTAACGGGATCGACTCGGACGATTTTAACGACGGCGCCGAAGTCTTCCCCAAGGGCTATCCAGGGAGCGCGGTTGCATCGGTGTTCCATCTCGGTGATAACGATTTCATCACCTTTTTGGAGGCGCTTTGCGAGGGCAAAGGCAAGGTTGAAGTTGTTCTGCGTCGATGAGCAATTGAAGCCTATTTCTTCGCTGCTACAACCAAGTAAATCGGCGGCAGCCGCTCGGGCATCGGTCTCAATTTTCTCGGTTTCCACAGACGTGCCGAAAAAACCCGATTCATTCGCGTTGTGGAAAATAAGATAATCGTACACGGCTTGGGCAACCCGTGCCGGTACTTGAGAACCGCCGGGGGCGTCCAGATACGCAACGGGAACTCCGCCCACTTGTCTGGTGCAGGCCGGAAATTCTCTGCGGATACATCCTACATCAAAAACAAACTCCATTACTATGCACCTGCCTTAAGTTTGGAATAGCTTCTCAAGTGTATTGTATTCTTATTTTATCTTTAATGCACTTTGAATTTTTTGATGAACGCTGTGCTATTACGGAATGTATAATGATAAAATCCTATCCCGGAGGGCGGGGCTATTGTATGGAAAATGCAGTCATCATACGCACTACTGATTCTGTCGTCACCAAAATGGACGCCGCATTGATTGAGGAGGCTGCTCATGAAGTTTATTGATTTCCCCAAAATGAATGTCACGATCGAGGGTATGGACACGATAAGGATACCCAAGATGATGAAGATCAAGCAGGTATACGATAAAAGTAAGATTGAGGATATCCCTGCTTGGATCGCACAACAAATGACGGACAACCTAAAAGATAAGAACGCATTCAAGGGAAAGCGCATTTGCATCACGGCGGGAAGCCGCGGGATTCCCCATCTGGACGTCATCATTAAAACGATTGTTGACAAACTTAAGGAGTGGGGAGCTGAGCCCTTTATTATCCCGGCGATGGGAAGCCATGGCGGCGCAACGCCTGAGGGCCAAAAGGAGCTCATTGCCGGATACGGCATCACGGAAGAGGCGATGGGGGTTCCCATACGGGCTACGATGGATGTCGTGCAGATAGGCGTGCTTGCGGACGGAACTCCCGTTTACTGCGATAAAATTGCCTACGAATCGGACGGCATTGTTGCGCTCAATAAAGTCAAACCGCACACTGATTTCCGCGGCAAACACGAAAGCGGAATGGTTAAGATGCTCACCATCGGGCTTGCAAACCACAAAGGAGCCTCTCTATTTCATATGATGGGGTTCTCTACCTTTGCCGAGCGTATCCCGCAAGTGTACGATGTCTTTTTGGAAAAGGCCCCCCTCTGTTTTGGTGTTGGGATCGTGCAAAACGCCTACGATGAAATAAGCGATATCGAAGTCATGGAAAAGCACCTTATTAAAATAAAAGATGCGGAGTTGCTGGTCAAGGCAAAAAGCAAGATAGCCAAATTTAAAATGCCCTCCATCGATGTTTTGGTGATCGATGAAATCGGTAAAAACATCAGCGGGAACGGACATGATCCCAATATTACCGGAAGAAGTAACTCGGCTGGGTTTGAGGATATCATCGACATAAAGAAGATGTTCGTCCGGGGGCTGAGCGAAGAAACGCACCACAACGGATGCGGTCTTTCCGCCGCAGATATTACCACGCGCCGATGCCTCAACAGTGTGGATTTTGAAACGACCTGGATTAATGTTTTCACCGCTACGATGCTCAACGGCGGCAAGATCCCCGTCTACATGGAAAACGATCGCGATGCACTGCTTGCGGCTATAAGAACATGCAACGGTATTGATTTCAACAAAGCCAGAGTTGTGCGCATCAAGGATACGCTGAGCATGGAGTATATAGAGGTTTCACAGAGCTACTACGACGAGATAAAAGAATGCCCGGAGATTGAAATACTGAGCGAGCCGGAAGAAATGAGGTTCGACTCGGAAGGATTTATGATCTGATCAATGGGAGGGTGATTGAAGATGGATCTCAAAAGCCGAAGACTGTTTTTCCACGAGGAGTACCCCAGCCCCAGAGGCGCTTTTAAATCAATGGGGTACGGCGGTGATGGGTTCAAAAAACCGATCATTGGCATCGCCAATTCTTTTTCAGAGCTGGTGCCGGGGCACACTAATTTAAGAGAATTGGCCGATTGGGTGAAGCGCGGTATTTATGCAGGCGGCGCGACTGCCGTTGAATTTGGCGTTATGGCAACGTGTGACTGCCTTTCAAGCGGACATAAGGGTATGTATTACTCCCTGCCTTCCAGAGATATCATAGCAGACGAGATAGAAGCCGTAGCGGAAACGAGCTTATTGGATGGCATCATCATGCTGGGCTCCTGCGATAAGATCGTTCCCGGTATGCTCATGGCTGCGGCACGGCTTGATATCCCCTCAGTGTTGTTGTGCGGCGGTCCTATGCTTTCCGGATTACCTTTTGACGGGCGAAATTCGGATTTGACATCTCTGACGGAGGCATACGGCCTATTCAAAACGGGCAAAATTGCTCGGGATGATCTTACGCTGCTGGAAGATCAGTGCGCGCCTACGTGCGGTTCCTGTCAATTTATCGGCACTGCCAATACCATGTGCTGCTTGGCCGAAGTGTTAGGCCTCTCTCTGCCCGGATCGGCTGCTATCCCCGCCGTCTACTCCGAAAGAAAGAGGGCCGCTCAGGCCGCGGGAGAAGCCATTGCCGACCTGGTCATCAAAGGTATAAGGCCTTCGGCCATCATTACAAGGCAGTCGATTCAAAACGCTATCATGGCTTTGAATGCGATAGGCGGCTCTACCAATGCGGTATTGCACTTGCTTGCGTTGGCTCATGAAGTGGACATTCCCTCCGAAGAGGTATTGGGGTGGTTTGAGAGTTACGGGATGACCACGCCCCTTGTCGCAAAAATATACCCGGCATCCAAATACACGATGCAGGACTTCTATTTAAGCGGCGGAATGCCTCAGGTTTTAAAAGAGTTGGAACCCCTTTTGTTTACCGATTGCATGACGGCGACGGGGCAGACGATGGGGGAAAATATAAAAAACTACCCCTATATCTTTAAACCGGACAGGGAGATTATTAAGCCCGTGTCGGAACCTTTCGGAACGGGTACCGGTGTCGCCATATTAAGAGGGAATCTTGCGCCGGATACCTGTGTCACAAAACCGGCGGCCATTCATCCCTCACAGCACCTCTTTACAGGCAAGGCGGTTGTTTTTGACTCGGAAGAGGCAGCCACAGAAGCCATTGTTGCGGAAAAAATCAAAAGCGGTGACGTGGTTGTGATTCGTTATGAGGGTCCCAAGGGCGGCCCGGGCATGAGGGAAATGTTCAGCGCAATGAAGCTCTTATACGGCTTTGGCCTGGGCACGACGACAGCCGTCATTACCGACGGTCGATTTTCGGGGACGAATAACGGCTGCTTTGTGGGGCATATTTCGCCCGAGGCTTTTGCTGGAGGCCCCCTTGCCATCGTTGAAAACGGGGATGAAATCACGATTGATATCCCCAACCGTGTTTTAACATTGCACGTTTCGGACGAAGCAATAGAGCGAAGGTTTAAAGACTGGAAAGCCCCGGAGCTCAAGTATAAAAAAGGCCATTTGGCTCGGTACGCAAAGATGGCGCAGTCAGCCAGCACAGGCGGCATTTTAAAGCTAGATTAAATATAGATATGGCATTGCGGCGGCAAGGTCTTAATGGTTATTACCATGTTGAAAAGAGGGGGATAAGATGAACAAATTGTTGACCGGAAACGAAGCAATTGCCAGAGGTGCGTGGGAGTGCGGAGTGTTGTTTGCCTCGGCGTACCCGGGTACCCCGAGCACTGAAATACTTGAAAACTTGGCTACTTATAATGAGATTGATGCCGAATGGGCACCCAATGAAAAGGTCGCCATGGAAGCAGCTATGGGAGCATCTGTAGCGGGTGCAAGGAGCATCGCCTCAATGAAACACGTCGGTGTAAATGTCGCAGCCGATCCGATGTTTACCTTTTCCTATACCGGGGTCAACGGAGGGATGATTTTGGTTACCGCTGATGAACCCGGTCAGCACTCATCGCAAAATGAACAGGATAACAGAGGCTACGCTAAAATGGCTAAAATGCCGATGTTAGAGCCCAGTGACAGTCAGGAATGCAAAGATATGATCGCCTTGGGTATGGAAATCAGCGAGCAGTTTGATACGCCGCTGCTGATGCGTGTAACCACTCGTGTCTGCCATTCCAAAAGTATTGTGCAATGCGAACCCCGCAAAGAAATCGGTGTCAAAGAATACAAAAAAAATATCCACAAGTATGTCACCGTGCCTGCTTTTGCGCGCAAGAGGCGCGTTTTTGTTGAAGAACGGATGGCAAAATTACGGGAGTATTCAGAGAACACACCGCTCAATAGGGTTGAAATGAACGGTTCTAAGATCGGTGTCATTACCTCGGGTATGTGCTATTGCTATTCAAAAGAAGTGTTTGGAGACAGCGCTTCTTATTTAAAGCTGGGGTTTACCAATCCGTTACCGATGGAAAAAATCAAGAATTTTTGCAGCCAGATGGACGTAGTCTATGTAATAGAGGAAAACGATCCCTATATAGAGGAAGCTGTTTTGATGGCAGGGTTTGGCGGAAAGCTGAAAGGGAAGAATACCTTTCCGGCATTTGGCGAACTCACTCCCGATGTATTGCGTTTGTCGATTACGGGGCAGAACAATCCGCAGATAGCGTATGAC